>WGAH01000772.1 GCA_015489145.1 Deltaproteobacteria bacterium | reverse complement strand
GGCCGGGGCCGGCGGCTCCGGGCCCGACGACGCCGCGCCGCGAGAGGAGCGGGGCGGACGGAGGGCCGCGGACCCGGTTCGCCGCGGAAACCTCGTGAGCCGCATCGCCTGATGGGGAGGTTCTTCTCAAGGCCGCGCCGGCCGGTCCGAAACGGGAAGCGAAGAGGGTTGGCATGACGAGCATCGACGGCGTGAGCAGCTACTCCAGCGTGACGGAGGCGACGACGACCACCGGCTCCTCGGAGCTGGGGAGCGACGCCTTCATGAACCTCCTCGTCACGCAGCTCCAGTACCAGGACCCGCTGGATCCGCAGTCGAACGAGGAGTTCGTCGCCCAGCTCGCGCAGTTCTCCTCGCTGGAACAGCTCACGAACGTCAACGACGCCATCGGCTCGCTCTACACGGCGCTGGCCTCGATGAACAACGCGTCGATGACCCAGCTCCTCGGCACCGACGTCACCGCGATGAGCGACGAGTTCCACTACGACGGGTCCGGCGAGGTGACCCTGTGGTTCGACGCCGACGCCGAGACGGCCTCCGCCACCGTCGAGATCACCGACAGCGACGGGACCGTCGTCTACAGCGGAGAGCTGGGCGCCCTCGACGCGGGGGAGGGGAGCTGGACCTGGGACGGCACCGGCCTCGACGGCGAGCAGCTCGACGAGGGGGACTACAGCTTCTCGATCACCGCCGAGGACGCCAACGGCGACGAGGTCGAGGTGACGGAGCTGCTCAAGGGCACGGTGGACGGCATGTCCTACGAGACCGGCACGCCGGTGCCCTCCATCGACGGCATCACCGTCGATCTCGGGGACATCATCGAGGTGCGCGCCGGCGACGACGGCGGGGAGGGCTGAGGTGCCGGCGGGCATCGGGGCCGTCGGAGGCGCGCCGCCGGTCGCGGCGCCCCAGCAGCCCGCCGCCGCGCGACGGGGCGCGCCGGGGACCGGCTTCGACGCCCTCCTCGACAGCCTCGGGCGGACCACGCCCTCCCGGGACGAGACGGCGCCCGCCGGCGACATCGTGTTCTCCCGGCACGCGACGGCGCGCATGCGGAGCCGGGGCATCGAGCTCGACGAGGCCGACGTGGCCGCGATGGGTGAGGCCATCGACCGCCTCGCCGAGCGCAACGCCCGCGAGAGCCTGGTGCTCATGGGCGATCACGCCTTCATCGTGGGGGTCCCGAAGCGGACCGTCATCACCGCCATGACCAGACAGGAGGCCATCGGAAGCGTCTTCACGAACATCGACTCCACGCTCGTCCTCCGCTGACCGCGGGGCGGGCGCGGCTGCCGCGGCAGCCCCACCAGGCCGGACCGAGGGATGAATCCCGAGGAGGCCTGACGGGCATCCCCCGAAGCGGGAGGCCCGACCCCGAGCCCGGACGATCCCGGGCGGATCCACTCAAGCCTCACAGGAGGGTTCATGTCTCTCTTCACCACGCTCAACGCCGCCGCCTCCGGCATCGGCGCCTCCAGCGCCTCGCTCTCCGTGATCGGCGACAACATCGCCAACGTCGGCACCACGGGCTTCAAGGGCTCCCGGGCCGAGTTCTCGGACTTCCTGCCCCAGGACGTCTTCGGCCTGTCCGGCCCGTCCACCATGGGCACCGGCGCCGCCGTGAGCACCGTGAGCACCATCTTCGGGCAGGGCACGCTGGAGTCCAGCGAGAACGCCCTGGACATGGCGATCAGCGGCAACGGCTTCTTCATCGTCGGCGACGGCAACGCCGACTACTACACCCGGGACGGCACCTTCTACCTCGACGACGAGGGCTACGTGGTCAACGCCTCGGGCCTGCGCCTTCAGGGCTACAACGAGGTGGACGGCAGCCTCGGGGCCACCGTCGGCGACATCCAGATCGACACGAGCACCCTGTCGCCCTCCGCCACGAGCACCGTCGTCGTCGACGCGACCCTGTCGGTGGACGCCGACTACCTCGACCCGGACGACCCCACCTCGACGGTGACGCCGATCAGCGACGGCGACTACGACATCACCTCGGGCGACGGTGACAGCCTGGAGACGGTGGCGGACGCCGCGGACTTCTCGACCTCGATGACCGTCTACGACTCGCTCGGCCAGTCCCACGAGGTGACCCTGGTCTTCGAGCGCACCGGCGAGAGCACCTGGAGCTGGTGGGCGCTGGTGGACGCCGGCGAGGTGACCGATTCCAGCGGTTCGACCTACACCGCGGGCTCGGCCTTCACCATCGCCCAGGGCGAGCTGGAGTTCGACACCTCCGGCGACCTGAGCAGCTTCACCCAGACCAACACCTCCTCGTCCACCTCGTGGAACTTCTTCGGGGCCGAGGCCTCGGACATCAGCTTCGACTTCGGCCTGGACGACACCGGGGCGACCACCGACGGCAGCCTCAAGATGCTCGGCACCGACTCGGCGGTGACGGCGCTCACGCAGGACGGCTACCCGCCCGGGAGCCTCAGCGGCCTGTCGGTGGACTCGGACGGCGTGATCACCGGTTCCTACAGCAACGGCGAGGAGCTGGAGCTCGGGCAGGTGGTCCTGGCGAGCTTCACCGCCACCGGCGCGCTGGAGCGGCTGGGCAACAACCTGTTCGGCGCCACCCTCGCCTCGGGCGACCCGGCCGTCGGCGCCCCGGGCACCGGCGGGCGCGGCAGCGTGACCGGCAACGCGCTGGAGGCGAGCAACGTGGACCTCGAGGAGGAGTTCGTCAACATGATCACGACCCAGCGCTCGTACCAGGCCAACGCCCGCGTGCTGAGCACCGCCTCGGACACCCTCCAGGAGCTGGTGCAGATCGTCTGATCCGCGTCGCCGCGCGCGCCGAGGCCGGGGGGCCGTCCCCCGGCCTCGCCTCGTCTCAAGGTCGCCGGGGGGCGACCGATGCGAGAGCCAGGAGAAGCGCGCATGGATCTCGGCACCATCATCGGCCTGGTCGCCGCCTTCGGGCTGATGCTCGGCGCGATCGTGATGGGCGGGCCGATCTCGCTGTTCATCGACATCCCGTCCGTCCTCATCGTCGTCTTCGGCAGCATCGCCAGCCTGCTGGTCGCCTACCCCCTGGACCGGGTGAAGGCCGCGGGAAAGGTGGCGAAGCACGCCTTCCTGCACGTTCCCCGCAAGCCGGACCAGGTGCTCACGCTGATGAAGGAGATGTCGAGCCGCGCCCGGCGCGAGGGCGTGCTGGTGCTGGAGGAGATGGCCGCCAAGCAGGAGGACGAGTTCCTGAAGAAGGGCATCCAGCTCGTCGTGGACGGCCACGATCCCGAGGCGGTGGAGGAGGTGCTCTACGCCGAGATCGACAAGATCTCCGAGCGTCACCTCGAGGGCGCGGACTTCTTCGACACCTGGGCCCTGTTCGGCCCGGCCTTCGGCATGATCGGGACGCTGATCGGCCTGGTGCAGATGCTCCAGAACCTCGACGACCCGACGAAGATCGGCCCGTCGATGGCGGTCGCCCTGCTCACCACGCTCTACGGATCGATCCTCGCCAACGTCTTCGCCGGGCCGGTGGCGAAGAAGCTCAAGGTGCGGAACAGCGAGGAGATCTCCGAGAAGACCCTCATCGTCCAGGGCCTGCTGTCCATCCTCGCCGGCGAGAGCCCGCGCTTCCTCGTCGACCGGCTCAACGCCCAGCTCCCGCCGGACGCCCGCCTCAAGGAGGCGAGCTAGATGGGCAAGCCCCGCCAGAAGGCCGAGCCGGCCTGCGAGGCCGGCGCGCCGGCCTGGATGGCCACGTTCTCGGACATGGTCACCCTGCTGCTCACCTTCTTCATCATGCTGATGGCGATGGCGAACTTCGACGACGTGGGGCGCATGCAGGCGGTCCTCGAGTCGATCAAGACCGCGCTCGGGGTGGGGGGCTTCAACACCCAGGTGATCGGCGTGGACGACCAGCCGCAGCAGCAGATCGCCGAAATCGAGAAGCCGGACCAGTGGATGCCGATCGTCTCGGAGCTGCGCGAGGCGCTGTCCAAGCACCTGTCCGACAACCTCGTGCGGATGACCCGGCAGCGCACCGAGGTTCGCATCACCTTCGACGACTCGGTGCTCTTCGCGCCGGGCTCCGCCGAGGTCCACCCGGCCGCCTACTCGATGCTCACCGACATCGCCGAGATCCTCGCGCGACACCCGGTGACGGTGATCGCCGAGGGGCACACCGACGCCTCGGGCGAGGTGAAGAACAACTGGGATCTCTCGGCGCGGCGCGCGGCGGCGGTGATCGCGATCCTCCAGGATCGCGGCGGGCTCGACGGGCGCAAGCTCGAGGCGCGCGGCTTCGGCCAGTGGCGGCCGGTGAGCGGCGAAGCCCGGGGGGTGAACGCGAAGGACCGGCGCGTGGAGCTGGTGATCCGCTCCGACGACCGGAGCGGCTTGCAGACCATCGAGGAAATCGACCGGCGTTTCGGAGGTCAGGGTGGCTGACAAGGACACGGAAGAGCTCGACGACATCGAGATCGAGAAGAAGCCGAAGAAGTGGCTGCTGCCGGCGGTGGCCGTGGTGATGGCGGCCGTCGGCGCCGGCGGCGGCTACTTCCTCGGGTCCTCGTCGGCCGAGGCCTCCGACGAGGTCGCCGCCGAGGAGGGCGAGGCGGGAGAGGCCGGAGGCGACGGCGAGGAGGCCGCCCCGGAGGAGGAGTCCGCCGACATGGTCGTGACCTCCCTGGGCAACTTCACGGTGAACCTCCGCGACGCCGCCGGGTCCCGCATGCTCCAGATGGAGGTCGCCGTGGAGACGCCCGAGGACCTCGTCGAGAAGGTCACGGCCCGCCAGGCGGCCCTCCGGGACGCGATCATCCTGCTGGCCAGCGACTTCAGCTCCGTGGAACTCGAGGGCATGGACGGCAAGCTGCGGCTCCGCGACGAGGTGCAGCGGCGCGTGGACGCGGTCCTCGCCCCCGACAAGGTCAACCGCGTCTACTTCACCGCCTTCGTCGTCCAGTAGCGGGGGAACCGTGCACGACGCCATCCAGCTCCTGCTCGCCGCCCGGGGCCAGGCCGCCGACCCCGGGCTCGCCATCGTCGAGGAGTACCTCCAGGGCGTGGCCCGGAGGGTGCGTTCCCGCCTGGTCAACCGCTGCTCCGGCGACTTCGACGTCGTCTTCGTCGACGTCGCGATCCGGCAGGCCGACGAGATCACGGGGCTGGAGGACTACGCCGAGACGGGGGTGGCCCACCGCCTGAGCTTCGACAACTACCCCGTCACCACCGCCGTCCTGATCCAGCGCAAGCTGCTCACGCGCATCATCGGGGCGATGCTCGGCGCCGAGGAGGCGGGGCCGGACGACGACGACGAGGAGCGGCCGCTCACCTCCGTCGAGATCCGCATCGCCCGCCGGGTGTTCGAGGACGTGGTCCACGAGCTGCGCGAGGCCTGGCCCACCAGCAGCCGCCCCGGCATGGCGCTCCTCGGCAGCCCCACCGCCACCGCCAACGTCAAGATGCTCCCGGAGCGGGGCGAGGTGTACGCCGCCTCCTTCGAGGTGGGCCTGGAGGAGGAGCTGTTCGGGACCATGCTCGTGGCGCTGCCCGTGGACCTCGTGCGCTCGCTCACGCAGCGCGTGCGCGCCCCCGCCGCGGTGACCTCCGCCAGGCGCCGCGTGGACCTGGACCGGGCGATGGGCCTGCCGCTGGAACTCGTGGCGGAGCTCGGGCGCCTGGAGCTGCCGATCCGGCGGCTGCGGGAGCTGGCGCCCGGCGACATCGTGCCCCTCGGAAACCTCGACGACGTGCGCGTCCTGGTCAACGGCCGGCCCATGCTCGCCGGCGAGGCCGGCGAGCGGGACGGGCGCCGCGCCTTTCGCGTGCTGGGCGCCCTCGACCCCGACTGACCGGCCGCCGCCGCCGGCCCGGCCCGACGGATCGGCCGGCGCGGCATCCGGCCCCAAAAAAAGTCCGCCCGGGCACTCAAACCGGGGGCCTCGCGTCCGAAGGGGGGAGCGCGAGGGCCCCGGGAGGGGGCTCCGGGAGGCTGCGGATGTCGGCGATCGCGAGCGAGGAGATCCTGGGCGAGATCCCCGTCGAGGTGGTGGTCGAGCTCGGGCGGCGGAAGATGCTCCTGCGGGAGCTCGCCGCGATGGAGGTCGACGATGTCGTCGAGCTCGACCAGCCGACCGACCGCCCCCTCGACCTCGTGGTCGGCGGCAAGGTGCTGGCCCGGGGCGAACTCGTGATGATCGGCGAGCGGGTCGCCCTGCGGATCGTCGAGGTGACCGGCCGCGCCGGAAAGGAGGGCTGATGCTGCTCACGTCCTTCCTGGCGGGGTGGATGGCGGCGTCGCCGGCGGTCGCCTCGGACCCCGGCGCCCTGGCGGCGCTGGTGCCCGGCGCCGAGGCCGGCGCGAAGCCGGCGCGCGCGGGGGAAGGGGCGGCGGAAACCGACGAGGAGGCGCTGCGCGAGCGCCTGTTCGGCTCCGACGCGCCGGCGGTGGAGGCCGAGGTGAGCGGCCTGCGCGCGGCGCCGGGCCAGCCGCTCGGCGCCTGGTGGCCCCTGGGCCTCCTCGCCCTCGGCGGGCTGGCCTGGGCCGGGCGCGGCCGGCTCCGCCGCGATCCCGCGCCGGCGCCCCTGCACGTGCTCGGCCAGGCCAGCCTCGGCCGCAACACCGGCGTCGTGCTCGTCGAGGTCGAGGACGGCACCGGCGGCCGGCGGCGCATGCTCGTCGGCACCGGCGGCCAGGGCCCCGTGCTGCTCGCCCACCTCGGCGAGGGGACCGTCGCCGCCGGCGAACCTCCCGCCGTCGAGGCGCCCGCGGCTCCGGCCCGGAGCTGGGACGAGGCCCTGGACCGCGCGCGCCGCGAGCCCGAGGCGCCTCCGCCCCGCCGCCGGCGTCCCCGCGTGCCCGTCGCCCTCGAGGACCGCGACGACCTCGTCGCCGAGGTCCTGGCCGAGCGCGAGAACCGCGGCCGCGCCCGCCGGAAGCCCCGGGCCGTGCCCTGGAGCGGGGTCGTCGCATGAGGCGGCTGGCGGCGCTGGCGGTCCTGGCCCTCGTCCTCGGGCTGGGTCCGGGCGTCGCCCACGCCGCCGACACGCTGGTCTCCGATCCCCTGGGGCAGGGCGCCCTCGACATGGCCGAGCAGGTCCGCGACATGCCGGTCGCCACCACCGTGCGGCTGGTCGTGGTGCTGACGGCGCTGACCTTCCTGCCGGCGGTGCTGCTGGTGATGACGCCGTTCACGCGCTTCATCATCGTCTTCGCCATGCTGCGCCAGGCGCTGGGCCTCCAGCAGGCGCCGCCCAACCAGGTGCTCATCGGCCTGTCGCTGTTCCTCTCGCTGCTGATCATGCGGCCCACGCTCGACCGGGTGGTGGACGACGCGGTGGACCCCTTCCTCGCCGGCGAGATGGAGACCGGCGAGGCCATCGACGCGGCCCTCGCGCCGATGCGGGAGTTCATGCTGGCGAACACCCGGCGCGGCGAGATGGCCGCGGTGCTCGAGATCGGCGGCATGGCCCCGCCGGAGACCCTCGACGAGCTGCCCACCTCGGCGGTGGTCAGCGCCTTCGTGCTCTCGGAGCTCAAGACCGCCTTCATCATCGGCGTCAAGATCTACATCCCCTTCCTCGTGGTCGACATCATCGTCGCCAACGTGCTGCTCGGCATGGGCATGATGGTGTTGCCCCCCATCGTGATCTCGATGCCCTTCAAGCTGCTCGTCTTCGTGCTCATGGACGGCTGGGGCCTGCTCGTGCGGTCGCTGGCCGCCAGCATCGCCGCGTGAGGTGAAGGATGCTGCTCCCCCATGCCGTGCAGTGGGGTCGCGACGCGGTGTTCACCGTGGCGATGATCAGCGGCCCCATCCTGCTGGTGGCGCTGGCGATCGGGCTCACGATCAGCATCCTGCAGGCGGTGACCCAGGTCCACGAGATGACCCTGGTCTTCGTGCCGAAGATCGTGGGCGTCTTCGTCGTGCTGACGGTGATGAGCGGCTGGATGCTCCAGCGGGCCGTCGACTTCGGGCGGCGTTGCTTCGAGTCGGCGGCCGAGGTGGACCGCTGATGCTGCCCACCCTCGCCGGCCTGGTCACCGCCGGGTTCGTGTTCGCGCGCCTCGGCGCCCTGCTGATGACGATGCCGGCCTTCGGGGCGAAGGGGGTGCCGACGCTGGCCCGCCTCGCCGCCGCCCTGCTCCTCACGGTCATCGTCGCCTCGGTGCTCGATCCCGTGCCCGAGCCGCCTTCCGTGGGCCTGTTCGCGGCGGGCATGTTCCGGGAGGTGCTCCTGGGCGGGCTGATCGGCCTGGCCGTCCGCTTCGCGTTTTCGGCCGTCTCCATCGGCGGGGAGCTGCTGAGCATGCAGATGGGGCACGGCGCCGCCAACCTCTTCGACCCCATGCTCGACTCGACCCAGGGTCCCCTGGGCACCTTGACGGGCCTGCTCGCCTCGGCGCTGTTCCTGGGCCTCGACCTGCACCTGCGCCTCATCGAGGGCCTGGCCGCCTCCTTCCTGGTGGTCGCGCCCGGCGGGGCCGTCGAGGCGGGCCTCGGGGCGCCGCACCTGCTGCGCCTGGCGAGCCTCGCCTATGCCACCGCGGTGCGGGTCGCCGCGCCCATCGTCCTCATCGTGTTCCTCAACAACCTCTTCGTCGCGGTGATCACCCGCCTCGCGCCGTCGATGAACGTGTTCTTCAGCCTGGGCTTCATCCTGAGCCTGGTGCTGGGCCACGGCATGTTCTTCGCGGCCCTGCCCACCATGCTCGACACGGTGATGCACGAGGTGACGGAGGTGGTGGCGGCCACGCCGGACCTCGTCTGGGACCTCGCCGGGGGCGACCGTGGCCGGTGAGCAGGACCAGGGCCAGGAGAAAACCCTCGAACCGACGGAGCGCCGGAAGCAGGAGGCGCGCAAGCGCGGGCAGGTTCCCCGCAGCAAGGAGGTGGTCGCGGCCTTCACCCTGGCGGTGACGGCGGCGGCGATGCTCGCCTGGGCCGGCGAGATGGGGGTGGGGCTGCGGGCGGTGTTCGTCGCCTGCTACGGGCGGGTCCCCTCCGGCGAGCTGTCGGTGAGCGAGGTCGGCGACCTGCTGCGGGTGGTCGTGCGGGCGATGACCTGGATCCTCGCCGTGCCCCTCGGCGCCGCCTGGCTGGCGGCGGTCTTCGTCGAGGCGGTGCAGGGGCAGGGCACCTTCAACTCCGAGGAGCCGATCAAGCTCGACTGGAAGCGCCTCGACGTGGTGCAGAACTTCAAGAGCCAGTTCGTCTCGCTCAAGCCGCTGGTGGAGCTGGGCAAGGGGCTCGCCAAGCTCGTCGTCGTGGGCGCGCTCATCGCCTTCGGCCTGGACGAGCGGCTGGGCCTGCTCGCCGGCCTCGCCCGGCTTCCGGTGGGGGCCCTGCCCGGGGCCTACCACGAGATCGCGATCTTCGTGCTGTCCCGCGCCCTGCCGGTGGCCGCCGTCGTCGCCGTCCTCGACTACGGCTACCAGTGGTACGAGAACCACGAGCAGCTCAAGATGACCCGCGAGGAGATGAAGGAGGAGCAGAAGAAGTCCGAGGGCGATCCCCACGTCCGGGCGGCCCGGCGGCAGCGCATGCGGCAGATCGCCATGCAGACCACCCTCGCCAACGTCCGCAAGGCCGACGTGGTGATCACGAACCCGACCCACTACGCCGTCGCCCTGCGCTACCGCCGGGAGGAGAGCGCCGCGCCGGTGGTGGTCGCGAGGGGCGTCGACCACCTCGCCCTGAAGATCCGCGCCGAGGCCGCCCGCCACGACATCCCGGTGGTCGAGAACCGCCCGCTGGCCCGGGCGCTGTACCGGGAGTGCCGCGAGGGGCAGCTCATCCCCGAGGAGCTGTACGCCGCCGTGGCCCGGGTGCTGGCGGTGATCTACCGGCGTCGGCGCCGGCGTCCCTGACGGTGCCGCAGCAGGCTCGCCAGGCCGAGGGCCGCCGCCCACCAGCCCCCGCCGCGCGGTCCGGCGGCGCAGCCGCAGCCGCCGGCGGCGGCCTCCTCGGCGGGCGCTTCCTCCGCGTCGGAGCAGGCGTCCTCGGCGGGCTCGAAGCGGGCGTCGTCGCGCTCGAGGCTGGCGTAGAGCTGGTCGCCGCCCGGGTCGATCTCGAGGTCGACCGGGGCCTGGTCGAGGCAGAAGCTGGTGACCGCGTGGGCGCCGTCGGCGAGCACCTCGACGTCGAGGGCGCCGCCGTCGGCGAGGTCGAGGCGCGCGGCCATCGGCATCGTCCAGGTCTCCTCGCCGTCCTGGGCGAGGTGCACGTCGGCCTGCCAGGTGTCCTCGTCCACCTGGCGCACCGTGAGCCCCGCCACGTAGTCGGGATCGCCGCCCCGGTAGACCCACTCGTCGAAGAACCAGTCGAGGTCCTCGCCGGAGGCATCCTCCATGGCGGCCTGGAGGTCGTCGGTGGTCGCGAGGTCGAAGGCGTGGGCCTCGCCGTAGGCCCGCAGGCCCGAGAAGAAGGCCTCGTCGCCCACCACCGTGCGCAGCATGTGGAGCACGAGCGAGCCCTTGTCGTACACCGTGCCGCCGAACAGGAAGACCGGGTCGTACAGGCTGCTCCCCTGTTCGTAGTCCTGCCACTGGAAGTAGCTGGAACGCTGGGTCTCGCGGTAGGCGCGCGCCACCTCCTCGCCGTAGCGCGCCTCGGCCCACAGCACCTCGGTGTAGCTCGCGAAGCCCTCGTTGAGCCAGATCTCCTCCCACTCGGCGAGGGTCACCCAGTCGCCCCACCAGTGGTGGGCGAGCTCGTGGACGTTGACGAACTCGGCCCAGTCGGTGCCGACGATGTCCTCGCCCATGGTCGTCGCCGTCGTGTGCTCCATCGCCCCGCTGAAGGGGGCGGTGACGTTGGCGTAGTGCGGCCAGGGGTAGTCGCCCCACAGCGCCGAGAGGGTGTCGATCATCTCGCCGGTGTTCGCGAAGTCCTCGGCGGCCTGGTCGATGAGGTCCGGGCTCGCCCAGGTCCAGACGGGTACGGGCCCGGCGTCGTCCTCGACGCCCTCGTAGGTGCCGGCGTGAATCACGGCGAGGTAGGTCGGGATCGGCCACGGGAAGTCGTAGACCCACTCGGTGCGCTCGCCGTCATCGGTGGCGGATTCCAGGGTGCCGTTGGCGACGACCACCCGGTCGGAGGGGGCGCCGACGCGCCAGGTCAGGGTGGCCTTGTCGGCCGGGTCGTCGTAGCAGAGCAGCCAGTCGCGGGCGCCGCTGGGCTCGTGGAAGCTGAAGATCGGGTCGCCCCAGTTGAGGCCGTAGTCCAGGCCGCCGCGGTTGCCGGAGGTGGCGTAGCGGGCCTCGACGGTGATCGTGTCGCCGGCGGAGAGCCCCGCGGGGACGGCCACCCGGATGCCGTCCTCGTCGACCGTCCACGCGGCCGCCTCGCCGTCCACGGTCAGGGCGTCGAGGGTGAAGCCGTCGGCGTGCAGCCGCAGCTCGCCGGGATCGTCGACCCGGGCCTCGGCGGTGATCGCCACGTCCATCTCGGCGGTCTTGTCGTCCGGGTACAGCTCCACGC
>WGAH01000771.1 GCA_015489145.1 Deltaproteobacteria bacterium | reverse complement strand
CGCTCCAGGGTTCCCCCATCGCGGCGAAGCGGGCCCGGGGCCGGCGCTCCTCCGCTTGCCGGGGCTCCCCCGGCGGCGCTCCAGGAGCCCGCTGCCCCCTTGCCTTCGCCCCTCGCCTGGCCCACCCTGGAGCCGCGCTCCAGCCCGGAGGCGCCCGTGCTGCCCGTCGCCCTCATCGCCCTCGTCGCCTGCGGCCGGGAGGCCGAGGACCCGCACGCCGCCGAGATCGCGGCGCTGCAGGCCCGCGTGGAGGCGCTGGAGGCCGAGCTTTCCGAGGCCCGCGACCGCCTCGACGCCCTCCAGGCCGAGGTCTCGGAGGTCGGCGCCTACACCGACGAGATGGCGGTGGCCGCCGTCCAGAACGACGACCCCACCGCCGACCCGGACCGCGCCAACCTCCGCTACCTCTGGTCGAGCACCGACTACGGCTGGCTGTGGCTCGCCGACAGCCGCTGGACCCTCGACAACCGCTCCGACCCCCCGGGGGCCGACCCGCGCCACGAGCTGATGCAGCTCTTCCACGAGACGCCCGAGTGCGAGGACGGCGACACCTTCGACGACTGCAACAGCACCGCGGCGGTCAAGATCTACGTCAACGGCCCCACCGTGGACGACAACGACTGGTCCGAGGCGGGCTTCGCCGACCGGGCCGGGCGCCGCATCCACACCCACGCCTCGGGGCTCTACGTCGTCTCCTTCGGGCAGGCGGCGATCCCCAGCGACTACGGCTACGCGATCATCCCGCCGAGCGGCGTCCACCTCGAACCCCACGGCGCCCACCAGGGCCTGCGGGTGGACGGAAGCGAGAACTCGGGCGAGAACGTCCGCATCGACCTCGCGCCGGGCTCGACCGGCATCGCGATCTACGAGGGTTCGGAGGCCGCGAGCACCTGCGCCGAGCTGCGCGACGACTGCGAGACGGCCTGGCCCCTCTACCTGCGCGGCGGGCGGCTGCACTTCGAGGACATCCAGGTCGAGCGCTCGGCCACCGACGCCCGCGGCGCCGGCGTCGCCACCCTGCACGAGACGAGCTTCGGCGTCGAGCCGTTCTACTCCTGGCACGTCGACGCCGAGACGGGCCTGCCCGTCCACTGCGTGTGGAACACGACGGTGAGCGCCGAGTCGGTGGTGCGGCTGTCGCCCTACACCACCTCCCCGGACCTCCCCGTCGCCCACGGCTTCGCCCTCGTCGACACCTGGGGGCCCGGCGAGGCGCCGGCCGACTGCACCGGCACCCAGCTCATCAAGACCGACGCCGCCGGGGTCTACGGGTACGCCTTCCCGTCGGACCTCACCGCCGAGGGCGGCTTCTCCGTCGCCATCCTCGGCCCCGATCCCACGCCCCTCGACCCGGGCGAGTGGCGCGAGACCGACCGCCCGAGCTTCGTCTACGAGGTGATCGACCCGCTGTAGGGCCACACGCCTCGCCGCTTTCCGAGGAGCGGTGGCCTCAGCCGTGGCGGTAGGCGATGATCGTCGCGTGCTCGATCGTGATCATGCCCTCCTCGACCATCTCGTCGAGGACGGGCAGGAAGGCCTGGATCTTGTCCTCGGTGTCGACGATCTCGACCACGACCGGCAGGTCGGTGCTGAGGCGCAGCACCTTGGAGCTGTGCAGGCGGCTGTGGGCGCCGAAGCCGAGGAGCCCGCGAATCACGGTGGCCCCGGCGAGGCCGTGCTCCCGGGCGCGGGCGACGATGGCCTCGTAGAGCGGCTGGCCGTGCCAGCGGTCGCGCTCGCCGATGAAGATGCGGAGGAGCTTGCCGTTTCCCTGGAGCTTCATCGACGCCTCCGCCGCAGCCCGAACACGGGCAGCAGCAGGAGCATCGCACCGGTGTCCCCCCCTTCGCAAGCCGGCGTCGCGCCGTCCGCGTGGTCGAGGGGGTGGAGCAGGCCGCTCGGCCATGCGGCCTGCGCCTCCACCACCGGCGAGGGGCTGGTCCACACCCACTCCCAGGCGTCGTCGCCGCCGTCCTCGCAGCGCTCGGCCCCGTACCAGGCCCGCCCCGAGAGCCGCACGGCGACGTAGATCCAGGGGGGCGGCTCGTCGAGGCTGCCGGTCCAGAGCCCGTCTTCGCGGGTCAGCTCGGTGAGGCCCGCGGGGGTGACGGCGTAGACGGCGTCGACGGCGCGGGACGGCGGGAGCCGCACCCGCACGCCGAGGGGCTCGTGGCTGAAGACGTGCAGCTCGTCGCCGAGCCCGCCCAGCTCGCCGCGCGGGGAGGCGTAGGTCGGCAGCACCGGTAGGAGCGGCCCGGTGGTGGCGAGGGTGTGCCGGGCGCGAACGGCGGCGAGGAGGGCCGAGCGGCTGAGGGGCTCGCCGTCGGGGATGGCGGCGACGGTGAGGCCGCCGGTGAGGCGCGGGTGCCCCGGCCCGTCGGAACAGAGCTGGGCCGGCCGGGTGGTGTGGTCGTCGGTGCCGCCGAAGAAGGCCGGGGCGTAGCCCAGGTCGAGGGCGACGTGGGCGGCGCCGTCGTCCACGGCCCCGAGGGGCGGGTCGTCGTAGCCGTAGCCGCCCCACAGGCTGTTGCCCTTGCTCGAGTAGACCTCGGTGGCCGCGTCCCAGGTGGGCTGGAAGCAGGACCAGTCCGTCGGCATGGGCGTGGCGGCGCGGGTGTGGTGGGGCACGCTGACGATCGGCCCCCAGTCGGCGTCCAGCTCGGCGAGCCAGTCGCCGAGGGCCTCGCAGTCGTCGACGAGCGTGCTCTCGCCGTTCGGGCGCGTATCTTCGATGGTGAGGTCTTCCAGGACGGCGTCGTCGGCGAAGAAGTAGACGTTGCGGTGCCCGAGCGCCCCGTCGGGGGTGGTCAGCGCCAGCTCGACCCCCGGCAGCAGCAGGGGGCCGCCGGCGTCGTCGGCGGCGAGCACCTCGGCGTGCAGCCGCGCCCACGCCTCCGGCGCGGCGGCGTGGGGGCCGTTGGTGTGGTCGCTGAGGGTGGTCCAGTCCAGCCCCCGCCGGGCGGCCGTGAGGAAGACGGTGGCCAGGGCGCCGCAGGGGCGGCTGCCGCAGCCGCCGAGGTCGCGGGCGTGGCCGTCGCGGGAGACGCCGGTGTGGGCGTGCGGGTCGCCGATGTACCAGCCGTAGCCGCCGAACTCGGTGGACGCCGCCGCGGGTCGGGACCCCCACGGGCTCGCGAGCAGCAGCGCCAGGACCAGGCGACGCATGCCGCGATCATGGCCGCCCCCGCCCGGTTCCCGTCAAGGGGGGGGCGACCTTTCCGGCGCGGCGCCGGCCT
>WGAH01000770.1 GCA_015489145.1 Deltaproteobacteria bacterium | reverse complement strand
GCCCTGTCCGGGGTGGACTGGACGGGCGGCCGCTTCTTCTCGGGCCTGGTCTTCGACGGGTCGGGCGGGGCGGTGGTGGCCGACGCCGACGACCTCGACCTCGCCGACGCCTTCACCATCGACTTCTGGATGCGGGTCGACGCGCTGACCAGCGACTGGCAGGTCGTGCTCGCCAAGGGAGATCCGGCCAACTACGCCGTGTGGCTCTACGAGGACGTCCTCACCTTCGAGGGCACCACGGTGGACGGCGACGCGGTGAGCGCCGGGGGCACCACCAGCGCCGGCGACGGGGCCTGGCATCACTACGCGGTGGTCGTCGACGGCGGCGCCATCGCGCTCTACGAGGACGGCAGCGCCTTCGCCACGGGCACCGCCCCCGCGGACCTGCAGGGCAACGCCGACGACCTCACCATCGGCTACGACGGGGCCGGGGCCGCGAGCTGGCCGTTCACCGGCGCCCTCGACGAGCTCGTGATCCGCGACGCCGCCGCCACCGGGGCCGAGGTCGCCGCCCTGGCCGGCGCCTCCAGCCAGGAGTGCACCGGCGAGGCCGACGTGGACCCGCCCACGGCCACCATCACCTCGCCGGCCGACGGCGAGGCCGTGAGCGGCGGCTGGGCGCGGGTCGAGGGCACCGCGAGCGACGACTCGGCGGTGGTCGCCGTCACCGTCAACGGCGTCGCCGCCGTGCCGACGGGCGAGGGCTTTTCCACCTGGGTGGGGTGGGTGCCGCTGGACGCCGGCAGCACCGCGATCTCGGTGGACGTGGAGGACGTGGCCGGCAACCTCGCCAGCGCCGCCGACGCGATCGCGGTGAGCAGCGATCCCCCCGACTGCACCGACGGGGTGGCGCTGCTGCTGCCCTTCGACGAGGACGCCGCCGGCGTCGCGGAAGACCGCTCCCCCTCCGGCCTCGACGGCACCGACGCCGGCACGGGCCGCCTCGTCGGCCGGTTCGGCAACGCCGCCTCCTTCGACGGGGCGAGCGCCCTCACCACCGTGCCCGACGACCCCGCCCTCGATCTTTCCGGCGACTTCGGCGTCGACTTCTGGTACCGCCGCGACGGGGCGAGCGCCGACTGGGAGTTCATCGCCGTCAAGGGCTCCTCCTACAACTACGCCGCCGTCGTGCGGGGCGAGGACGTCGGCTTCTCGTTCATGACCACGGCCTCGGCGGCCTACGCGGTCTACGCCACCGGCTTCAACGACGGCGACTGGCACCACGTCGCGGCGGTCTACGACGGGGCGACGCTGTCGCTGTACGTCGACGGCGCGCTCGAGGACAGCACCGCCGCCTCGGGCACGCCGGTCACGAACGGCGACGACCTGCTCCTCGGCGGGCTGGGCGCCGGCTACTACAACTTCGACGGCGACCTCGACCAGTTCCGCATCCTCGACCACGCCCCCACCGCCGCCGAGGTGGCCGACCTCTACGCCGAGGGCGAGGCCTGCCCCGCCGGCGAGGTCGCCCTGTCCGCGACCGCCACGGCCACGGCCAGCTCGGAGTGGTCGGCCACCTACGCCGCCGACCGCGTCATCGACGGCGAGACCGCCGAGGCGCGCGCCGGCGACACCACCATGTGGCTGCTGTCGAACGCCACCACCGGCTGGGTGCAGCTCGACCTCGGCGACCAGGTGGGCGTGACGGGGCTCAGGTGGGTCAACACCCACAACAGCGTCTACCGCGACCGGGCCACCACCGACTACCGGGTGCTGCTGTCGCCCACCGGCAGCTTCAAGGGCGAGGAGCTCACCCTCGCCAGCGGCACCGGCAGCCTGGAGTCCACCCTCGTCTTCCACGACGAGGACCTCGCCGAGCCGGCGGCGGGCCGCTACCTCCGCTTCGTCGTCGACGGCTACGTCGGCTCCGGCGGCGGCATCAACGAGATCGAGGTCCAGGGGGTCGAGTAGATGCTTCCCCTCGCCAGCTTCCTGTCCGCCGTCGTCGTCGCGGTCGCCCCGGCCCGGGCCGGCCACGAGGTCCCCCCGCGGGAGGAGGCGCCGGTCGTGGTCGTTCGCGCCGACGGCGAGGAGGCCGCCGCCTACGTCCTCGCGCCGGGGCGCACCCTCCACTACGACACGCCCGGCCCCCGCGAGCTCACGGTCACCGTGCGCCTCGCGGAGGCGGCGCGGGCCGAGGACGCGGCGCGGGTCGTCGTCTACGGGGACGGCACCCGCTTCATGAGCGTGGACGTCCCGCCCTCCGCCGACCCGGGCGTCGAGGTGGCCGGGCTCGGGGAGGCCGCGCGGCCGGGGCAGGCGGCGGTGGCCCGCCTCGAGGTGCCCGAGGGCGGCGGCGAGCTGGCCCTGGAGGGGCAGGGCGCGGCGGTGCTGGTGCGCGTGGAGTCCGACCGCCCGGTCGAGGGGGCCGCGGCCCTCGCCGGCCGGAGCCTGCCGAGCTTCGACGCGCCGCCCGCCGAGCGCGTGGCGGTGGCGCCCCTGCCCGAGATTTCCGGCTCGATTCGCGACCTGCCCGACGCCACCCGCCCGGTGGGGGAGGAGCCCGCCGGGGCCGAGGACCCGGAGGAGGCCGGCGCCGAGGACCTCGCGCTCGGCGCCCGGGCCGCCGCCTACGCCGCGGACCTCGACGACGCCGAGGAGGCCGGCGCCTCGGACGCGGAGCCGCCGGAGGAGGCGACGCCGGAGGACGACGGGTTGGCCGAGGACCTCGCCGTGCGCGAGCCGCCGCCCCGCATCGGCGCGACCGGGCGGAGCGAGGCCCGGGTCGAGGCGCGACGGCCGCGCCCGGCGCCCTCCCTCGGCCCGGTGCTCGGCCTCGGCGCCCCGGCCCGGGGAGACGCGGCGAGCCCCCACCTCGGCCTCGCCGCCCGCTTCCCGCTCGGCGGTGAGGCGCTCGACCTCGGCCTCGACCTCGGCTGGTACCGCCTCGCCTGGGAGGAGCGGCGCCGGGTCGTCGACCCCTTCGCCGGCGCGTTCGAGCGCGACTCCAACCTCCGCACCGACGTCGTCGCCCTCGACCTGGCCGCCGCCTGGGCCCCGGGCGGGCGCGACCGTCGCATCGCCCCGGTGCTCGGCGGCGGGCCGTCGCTGTTCTACGCCTCCCGCCTCGACGGCGACGCGCGGGCCGGGGGCCCGGGGCTGGGCAGCCGCTGGTTCGCCGGCCTCGCCGCCGGCGGCGCCGACAGCCGGCTGCAAGTCGCCCTCGCCTGGAACGGCGGCCGCCGGGACTTCGGAAACCTCGACGCCTCGGGGCAGCCCGCCCGCGAAACCGTCGCCGCCACCCACCTCGACCTCGCCTGGCTCGTCCGCCTCTGAGGGGTGCCCCATGTCCCGCAGCCTCGCCCTCGCCCTCCTGCTCACCGCCTGCCAGGCCCCCACCGCCGTGGAGAGCTACCTGGCGGTCGTGTACCTCTCGCCGCCGAACGGCACCGGCAACCTCCCGGTCGACACCGAGGTGACGGCGACCTTCTCCGAGCCGCTGTCGGAGGGCAGCATCGACGAGGAGTCGGTGTACCTCGTCGACCCCGACAGCGAGTTCGTGCCCGCCACCCGGTTCTACGACGAGGAGCTGTGGACGATCCGGCTCGTGCCGGACGAGCCCCTCGACGAGGGCACGCGCTACACCTTCGTGCTCGGCACCAGCCTGATCGGCGCGGACAGCGGCCCGCTTCCGGTGGAGATCCGCAGCAGCTTCAGCACCGCCAGCCAGGCGGGTACCGCCAACACGCCGCCCACCGCCGACGCCGGCGAGGACCAGCAGGTCGCGGTGGGGGACGTCGTGCAGCTCGACGGCAGCGGCAGCAGCGATCCCGACGGCGACGCCATCACCCTGCTGTGGGAGTTCGTCAGCCTCCCCGACGGCTCCGAGGCCGTCCTCGACGACCCCACCTCCGAGACGCCCACCTTCGTCGCCGACGCCGAGGGCACCTACGTCGTGATGCTGACGGCCAGCGACGGGAGCAGCGACAGCGTGCCGGACTACGTGCAGGTCGAGGCGGTGGCCGCCGGGCGCTGAGGCGAGGCCGGCCAGAGGCCGGCGCTCCGGCGCCTGCCGCGCGATGGACCTTCGGAGCTTTACCCCGCCGGGCCGACGTGCTACAGTCCGGTTGTTGACATGGCAAGAGCCCATCTCATGTGATTCTGGAGGAACCCGACAGGTCGTGCCGGCCGCCGAGGCCGAGAGCTGACGCCGAGCCGCCGCAGCCGCTGAACCCCCTTGTGGAAGCCGATGCCGACGAAGTTGCGCCGCCGTTGCACCCGACCCTTCCCCGACCGGGCGAGATCGGGGTCGCGGTCCGTACC
>WGAH01000769.1 GCA_015489145.1 Deltaproteobacteria bacterium | reverse complement strand
GTATAAGAGACAGGTCCCGGCCCACCGCCCACAGCTCGGCGGTGCGGGTGATGTCGGAGGCCCGGGCGACCATGCGCCCCCGCAGGGCCTCGACCCGGGGCGCCAGCGCCGCCGGCGGCAGGAGCAGGTCGCGGTCGATGCGGGCCAGCCCGGCGCGAATGCGGCCGGCGTCGTCCACGCCGAAGGTGTGGGCGTGGCGCTCGCGCAGGCGGACCAGCATGCGGTCGCCGCCGGGCAGGCCGGGGGCCAGGGCGACCACGTCCCAGATCGAGGCCACCTTGCTCGGGTCCGCCGGGTCCGGGCGGCCGGCGCGGCCCCGCACCTGGTTGACGGTGATCGGCGCCACGATGCCCGTGAGGTCCACCACGCAGTTCACCGCCGGGCAGTCCCAGCCCTCCCCGAGGAGGTGCCGGGTGCCGACGAGGCAGCGCGTCACCCCCTCGGACAGCAGCCGCGTCGCCAGCGCCACCCGCTCGGCGGTGGGCCAGCCGCTCACGTCGAGCTCGTGGTGGTCGCCGGCCTCGCGCCACGGCAGGTCCGGCGCGCGGGGGCGCACCCGGGGCCACAGGTCGTCGTCCACCCAGAAGGCGCTGCCGGTGACGAGGATGGGGTCGAGGGCGTCGGTGCGGCGGTCGGCGACGAAGGCCCGGAGCACCTGCCGGGCGCTGAGAACCTCCGAGCCGGTCCGCTCCACGTCGCGGTCGGTGAGGACGAGGGCCCGCAGGCCGTCGGCGCGGGCCCGGTGCTCGGCGGCGAGCAGCTCGACGGCGCCGCGCACCCGGGCGGGGGTGGCGGCCAGGCCCCGGAGTCCGGCGTCGCGCACGAGCACCACCCGGCGGGGGCCGGCGGGGCGGTAGCCGGCCTCCCGCAGCGCCGCGCGCACCGCCGGGTCCTCGGGGGCGCAGGCGTGGAGCAGCAGGGCGCGGTCGTGGATGGTGGGGGGAGCGGTGAGCTCGGGGTCGGCGGGCAGGTCGTTGGGAAGCGAGAGGCCGCGGGCGTGCCGGTGGCGGCACAGGGCGACGAGCAGCCCCTCCTCGCGGACGAAGCGCGCCTCGGTCAGCGCGACGAGGTCCTCGCGAAGCTGCCGCGCCACCCAGTTCTCCAGGCGCTCGCCGAGGGCGCGCTCGGCCTCCGCCAGCGCCGCCGAGGCGCGCGCCAGGCCCGGCACCTCGTCGGCGTCGACCAGCACCGGCCAGGCCAGGTCGCGGTAGGGGCTCAGGTGGCCCTCGCGCACCAGCGGCGGGGCGTCGACGACGACGGAGCGCGCGCCCACCAGCTCGCCGTAGCGGCCCTCCGGGGCCAGCGGCGTCGCCGTGAGGCCGAGGACCCGGTGCTCCGGGCCGAGGACGGCGAGCACCGCCTCCCCCCAGCGGGCGGCGAGGTGGTGGCACTCGTCGAGAATGACGAGGGCGCCGGGCTCGAAGCGCCCCAGCCCCGCGTAGGTGGCGACGCGCACGGGCGGTTCGGCCGGCCCCTCGTCCAGGGACACGAAGGTGTCGGCCACGCGGGCCTTCCACTGCGCCACCAGCGCGGTGGTGGGGACCCGCACCTCGACGGGGCGCTCGAGGGCCGCGGCGACGTGCAGGGCGCAGCGCGTCTTGCCCGCCCCCGGCGGCGCGACGAGGCTGGTGCGCGCCCCGGGCTCGGCGAGGGCGGCGACGAGGGCGTCCACCGCCCGGCGCTGGTAGCGGCGCAGGGGCGAGCCGGCGGCGAGGCGGGACCACGGCATCGCCGGCGAGGGTAGCGCGGGCCGCGCCGGGACGGCCCGGATAGGCGGGCGCCTCGACGAGGGGGGCGCATGCTGCTCCTGGACAACGGCTACTCCCCGCTGCTGTCGCTGGCGACGGCGGCCTACGAGATCGCGCTGGCGGCGCGGGCCCTGCGGAGCCCCGGCCGGCCGGCGGTGCGGCGGCCCATCGCGGCGCTGCTGCTGCTCCTCGCCGGCTACCAGCTCCTCGAGGCCGTCGCCTGCGGGCGCACCGCCGAGGCGATCTGGGTGCGCCTCGCCTACGCCGACGTGGTGTGGCTGCCGCCCCTGTCGCTGTGGCTCCTCGTGCGGTACACCCGCCCGGCGCCGTGGGCGCGCCGCCTCGTCCTCGGCAGCTTCGGCGCGGCGGCGGGCCTGGTCGTCCTCGTCTTCGCCCTTCCCGACTTCGTGACCGGCACGGTCTGCCAGGCCGTCGTCGCCACCTACGGCCGCGGCACCCCCTGGTTCCACCTCTACGGCGGCCTGTACGAGCTCGGCCTGTTCACCACCGTCTTCTGGGGCATCGCCGCGCTGGCGCGCCTCGGCGACCCGACGGCCCGGGCGCACGTGGCCGACCTCGTGGCGGGCACCGCCGCCTTCATGCTGCTCGCCTTCCTCACCCAGGTCGTCGCCTCCCGCTGGATCGACCCGTCGCTGCCCTCGCTGATGTGCCACTACGCCCTGGTGCTGGCGGTGCTGCTCGGGCGGACGATCCGCCGGGAGGCGGCGCGGTAGGGTCAGCGAGTCGACACGGCGGGCGTCCAAGGCACCAGCGCCCGCTTCTCGAGGTCCAGCCACAGCAGGCGGTGCCGGCGGTCGACGAAGAGGCGGGTGGCGGGGGTGCCCGGCGCGACGAGCTTGCCGGCCGGGTCCCGTCTCGGCGCGGCGGTCTCGGTCCCATCGCCCAGCGGCGTGATCGCGCCGTCCGCCAGGCGCACGAGCACGCAGCCGCTCCGCGACGGGAACGGCGGCGGGTCGGTCGTGCAGGCGACGACCTCGCCGGGGGTGGGCTCGCCGCCGAGGCGGAACCACCGGATGGGCCCGAGGTCGCGCACCCCGCCCCGCGGGCGGCCGTCGCGGTCGAAGCTCGCGAGGAAGAAGTGGCGCGCCCCGTCCACGGTTGCGCGCCAGCCCAGCGCGAAGCCGCCGTCGGCCAGGCGCACGGGGGCCGGCACCCGCGCGTCCGGGGGCAGCGGGAGGTCCACGCCCTCGATTCCGTCCTCGAGGTCCACGAGCTTCGCCCACCCGTCTCGGTGGTGCCAGGCGACCAGGCGCCCCGGAGCGAGGAGCGCCACCAGGGCCGCGCCGTCGACGGGAAGCTCGGCGGTGCGGATCGCGCGGCCGTCGGGCGCGAGGTCGATCACCCGCTCCCCACAGCCGTACCGGCGGCCGGGACGCTCGGGGTCGGCGCACCAGAGGCCCCGCACCAGCCGGAGCCCGCCGCGCTCGGTGAACACCAGCGCCTGCAGGTATCCCTGCTCGTCCTCGGTGGACCGCTCCGCGAAGCGCGCGCGACCGTCCGGCACGGTGACCACGCGAACGCGCCCGCGGTGGTTCACCAGGACCAGGCGGCCGTCGGACGAGAGCGCCGCCAGGGAACCCCAGCCCGCCCCCCGGTCCGGCACCTCGACCGCCTCGGCGTCGGGGCGCGCGAGGTCCTGGTACCAGAGAGACCCCGCTCGCCAGGGGAACGCCTGGCCCTTCCAGGCCACCGCGTTCCCGTCGGGGGCGAAGACCCGGGCCCCGGACCCGTCCTTCCTCAGCCCGGTCATCGGGATCACCCGGCCCGTGGCGAGATCGGCGAGGAAGTAGCGCCAGAAGGCCACCCGGCCCCGCGCCCGCGCCTCGACGACCGCCCAGCTTCCCCGCGGCGCGCCCTCGACCTCGCCCGTGATCGCGAGGTCGGCGAGGGTGAGGTCCACGGCCTCGCGCGCCCGGGCCCCGGCGGTCCCGATGCCGAGGAGCGCCGCGAGTCCCAGCGCCGCGCTGGCCGCGAGGTGGGCGCGGCCCGGATCCGCCCGCCCGAGGGCCACGGCCGCGGCGGTCCCGAAAAGGAGGCCGGACAGCAGGAAGGCGGAGAGGATCGCCGCGCCGAGACCGATTTCGCCGAGGGCCAGCCACCGCAGCAGCGGGGCGAAGGCCCAGGCGCAGCCGGCCGCGGCGAGGCCGAGGCCGACGGCGTCCAGCGCCAGGCGCGCCCCCCGGTCGCGCAGGGCCGTGCCGAGGAAGGCGGCGACGAGCAGCACTCCGAGCAGGAGCAGGCCCAGCAGCGCGAGCTGCGGCGCCGGCGCCCAGGCGGTCCAGGGGTCCGCCCGGGTCCAGGCGGCGGGCAGCACCGCCTGCGCGCGCGTGTCGGCGTTCGTGTGGATCACCGCGTCGGCCCACAGCCGGTAGGGCCAGGCGAGGAGCTCGCGGGAGAGGATTCCGAGCAGGCCGCCGCCCGCCAGGGTGGCCGGGGCCAGGGCGAGGAGGAGCACGACCATCGACGCGAGCCAGGCGCCGGCGAGCTGCCCGAACCACAGCGCCCCCGCGGACAGGCCGCGCCTGAGGGGGAAGGCGCGTCGGGCGGGGTGGCCGAGGCGCCCGAAGCCGGCCTGGACGGCCCCGAGGACGGCGAGGCTCATCGCGAGCACGAGCGCCGCCACGTCGCGGACGTCGGCCGCGTGCGCGCCGCCGAGGGCCCGCATCCCGAGCAGCAGGGGCAGCAGCCCCGCCACCGGCGCGGCCAGCAGCAGCGGCCGCCAGTGGGCCCAGTCCAGCCTCGCCGCCGCCAGCGCCGCCTTCATGCCTCACCTCCGCACAGGGCCAGGAACAGCTCCTCCAGCGACAGCGCCGCCGGATCCGCGGGCGCTTCCGCCACTCCCAGCGTCGGGACCAGCGCGCGCCAGCGATTCGCCTCGAAGTTCCGCACCGTCACTTCCATGCGCGAGCCGAGGCGCGCGTGTCCGAGGGGCTCCAGCGGCGCGAGGCGGGCCAGCACCTCCTCCGGCGCCACGCCCCCCGACAGCCGCAGGTCGAGGCGCCGGCAGCGCGCGCGCAGCGCCTCGCGCTCGGCGTCCAGCACGAGCCGGCCGCGGTCGAGGAAGCCCACCCGGTCGGCCAGGCCCTCGATGCCGGCCAGGTCGTGGGTGGTGAGCAGCACGGTGGTGCCGCTCTCGGCCAGGGCCGCCACCACCTCGTCGAAGACCGCGCGCCGGGCCACGGCGTCCAGCCCGAGGGTGGGGTCGTCGAGGACGAGCAGCGCCGGGGCGTGGGCGAGGGCCATCGCGAGGTGCACCAGGCGGCGCTGGCCGCGGGAGAGGCGGCCGAGCAGCCGCCGAGGGTGGATTCCCCAGCCCCGCAGGCGGGCCGCGAAGGCCGCCGCGTCCCAGCCCGGGTGGACCCGCGCGAGGAAGCGGGCGGTGTCGGCGATGGGCAGGTCGAGGGGGGCGTCGTCGCTCTCGGCGAGGACCCCGACGCGGGGAAGCAGGGCCGCGCGGCGCCGCCACGGGTCGCCGCCGAGCAGGCGCACCCGCCCGGCCGCCGGGCGCCGCAGGCCGAGCAGCGCGCGCACCAGGCTCGACTTGCCGGCCCCGTTGCGCCCGAGGAGCGCGTAGACCTCGCCGGGCCGCACCCGCAGCGAGACGCGGTCCACGGCGACGCGGCGACCGTAGCGGACGACGAGGTCCTCCACGAGGACGACGGGCTCCCGCCCTTGCGACGACACCTTGCTCATCGGGTCCTCCCGTCTCGCCGGGACGCCTCGTCCCAGGCCGCCTCCAGCGCCTTCGCCGCATCCTCCGCGTCCACGCCGAGCGCGCGGCACCGCGCCGCGTAGGCCCGGGCGGCCTCGGCGAGGGCCCGGGCGCGCTCGTCCGCCACCCGGGCCGGCTGCTCGACCACCACGCTCCCCGCGCCGCGCCGGGTCCGCACCAGCCCCTCGTCGGCGAGCACCCGGCAGGCCCGCGCCGCCGTCGCCGGGTTGATCCCGAGGCCCCGCGCCAGCTCCCGCACCGAGGGAATCGCCTCGCCCGGCGCGATCTGCCCCGAGGCGATGAGGGCGCGAAGCCCGTCGGCGAGCTGGGCCCACAGCGGCACCGGGCTGGTGG
>WGAH01000768.1 GCA_015489145.1 Deltaproteobacteria bacterium | reverse complement strand
GTCCTCGACCGCGACCAGGTGCACCTCCAGCCCCGCTCCCCCTGCCGCCTGCTGGTGGACGGCCGGCCGGTCGACGAGGTGCCCGCCGGCCGCGACGTGCGCGTGGTCGCCGGCGCCGAGCAGGTCGCCGTCCGCCCGGGCCCGAGGGACCAGCGCGGCGCCCGCATCCGGCTGGAGCCCCTCGACCCGGCGGACGACCGCGGGGTGCTGGTGCGCGACGTGGTGGTCGGCCGCGACTTCCACTGGGAACACGCCGAGGACCTGGTGTTCCAGGGGGCGATCCAGGTCGAGGCCCGGGCCGCCCGCGGCGGCGAGACGCACCTGGACGTCATCGACGAGATCGGGCTGGAACGCTACCTCGAAAGCGTGATCTCGTCCGAGATGAGCGCCGAGGCCCCGCCGGAGCTGCTGCGCGCCCACGCCATCGTCTCCCGGAGCTGGCTGCTCGCCCAGCTCGCCGGGCGCACCACCGGCGGCGGGGCGGGGACCTGGGCCGAGCCCGTCGAGGCCGAAGACGGCGCGCTGGAGCTGCTGCGCTGGCAGGACCGCGAGGACCACCTGCACTTCGACGTGTGCGCCGACGACCATTGCCAGCGCTACCAGGGGGCGACCCGGGCGAGCACCCCGGCGGTGGTCGAGGCGGTGCGGGCCACCCGCGGCCTCGTGCTCACCTGGGAGGGCGAGCCCTGCGACACCCGCTTCAGCAAGTGCTGCGGCGGGGTGACCGAGCGCTTCGACGCCGCCTGGGGCGAGGCGGAGGTGCCCTACCTGCGGCCGGTGGCCGACGTGGACGGCGAGCCGGCCTTCGCCCCGCCCCTCGACGACGAGCAGCGCGCCGCCGCCTTCCTCGAGGCCGAGCCCGACGCCTGGTGCCGCGCCGCCGACCCGGAGCTGCTCCGGCGCCTGCTGCCGGCCATCGACCACGCCACCCGCGACTTCTACCGCTGGGAGGTCTTCCTCGACGGCGAGGACATTCGCGGCTTCGTGCGCGACAAGCTCGGCATCGACATCGGCACCGTCCGCGCCCTCCGCCCGCTCGCCCGCGGCGCCTCGGGGCGCATCACCCGGCTCGAGATGGTCGGCGACCGGCGCGTGCTCCGGGTGGGCAAGGAGCTCGAGATCCGCCGCCTCCTGAGCGTGTCCCACCTCTACAGCTCCGCCTTCGTCGTGCACCCCGAGCGGCACGGCTTCCGCCTGCGCGGCGGCGGCTGGGGGCACGGGGTCGGGCTCTGCCAGGTGGGCGCCGCCGTCATGGCCGACCGCGGCCGCGACCACCGCGCCATCCTCGCCCACTACTACCCGGGCGCGGCGCTGGAACGCCGCTACTGAGCGCCGGGCCGCTCAGGGGAGGAGGCCGGCGGCCAGGTCGCCGAGGTCCTGGGGTCGGTAGCCGCGGTCCCGGACCGCGCGCCGCTGGTCGGCATCGAGACGGGGCGCGATGGCCACCCGCTCGACGGTCCAGTCCCGAAAGCGGGCGTGGTGGTCGAGGAAGCGCTCCACGTGGCCGTCGAAGCAGGGGAGGTGCGACACGAGCCGGGTCGGGGAGCGCTTGCAGGCGCCCGGGCGAAGGGTCCGGGAGTCCTCGTCGAGCGCCACGAGGTCGATCTCGGTGCCGCGCCGGTCCTACCAGCGTCGCACCGCCGCGGTGAGCGCGGAGTCGCCGAGTCCCTTGCGGCTGCGCTCCTCGTGGAGAGTGAGCGCGAGGCGCTCGAGGGCATGCGCCTCCACTTCCGCGAGGCGCGCGTCGGCCTGTTCGACCGGCGGCCCACGGGCCGGAAGGCGACGGAGGCCACGGGAACCCGGAGGGCCGACAGCCAGGAGTGGAGGAAGTTGTCGCGAATGTAGAAACGGGCGTCGCGCGCGGTGGACCGGGCGAAGAACGGTTGCAGGCGCTCCACCAGGCGGTGCTTCTCGTCGAGGCACTCGTGGTGGACGGCACCTGCTTTTCCGACATGGCGATCGGTCGGCCGGGCTCAATTGTCGGATGGAGGCGCTCAACCAGGCGGCCGGGGCCCCAGGCGGGGGGCATCCCGGGCGCGCCGGGTCGGCGGATCGGGGCCTTGGAGATGTGGCGGGGTGAGTGTGGGGTCACGTGGGCCCCCAGGCGGTGGGCGCGCGGCACCGGGAGGTCTCCGCAGGCCCACTGTAGGCGTCCACCTCCAATGAGGCCGCAGGGGGGGGCCAATCAAGCTTGGCGCGGCGTGGCGGGGCGGGAGGTCGCACGGGAGGTGACCGCCGTCCTCCAAGCCCTGCGGAGCAGGGAGCAGACGGACCAGCGCCGCCGCGCTCCAGGACCTGGAGTATGCTCGGGATCGGGTCGGCAACATCACCGAGATCACCGACGACGCGCAGGAGACGGTCTTCTTCAGCAACGCCCAGGTCAGCTC
>WGAH01000767.1 GCA_015489145.1 Deltaproteobacteria bacterium | reverse complement strand
TCCAGCGCTCCCAAGGACGAGCAATGGCTGTCGAGCAGGAATGGACGTCGTCAAGTCAGGCTCTGCCCGTCTCTCTCGCCGCCACCCGATGTGCTGCCCCAGTCGGAGAATCCAGAACAGACGGTCCCGCCCTTCCAGTCCACTCCCACACCCGGCAGGCGCTCATCGTCTCCAACGCCATGCCGGCCAGAGACCGGCGCTCGTCGCGCGCCCCCGTAGAAGCGGCATCTTGCCGCTTCCATGCCGGCCGGTGGCCGCTGCTCCTCCGGCGGCCATCGACAGGCGCTCACCAGGAGGGGTGTTGCCGACAAGCCCCCTCCAGATGATCGCCCCCGAAAACAACCCCCCTCAAGATGCTAGGGGGGGCACCACCGGACGCCGCCAAAACGGCGGTTCTACCGTCGGGCAGTCCCCGGCGAGGGGCCGGAGAGGGCCGGAAAGGGGCGCAGGGCTAGCATCTCGACGGGGCTTGTTTCGCGGGGCTAGCAAGTCCGGGGGGCTTGTGAAGAACCCGACCCGGAATGGTCGGTCAGCCACGCTGACCGCCCCATCGCCGGGGCTGGCGCTCCAGGGCCGCTCCTCGGCTTCTCCCCGTTCCACGGATGCCGGCCGGAGGCCGGCGCTCCACGGCCCGCGCTCCAAGGCCGGCGATCCCGCGAAGGCTGGCGCGCGGCGCCCTCCACCGGGATAGCCCTTCCGCGAGGCCCCGCGCCTCCCGGAGGTCCCCGTGGCGATTCCCACCACCGCCCGTCCCGTCGTCGTCGCCCCCGCCGGCGAGCGCGTCGCCTACCTGCGCGCCGTCCTGCTGTGGACCCTGGGCGCGCTCCTGCTGTCGGCGGTCACCGGCATCGCTTCCGCCGGCGCGCTCTACCTGTCCGCCACCGCCGGCGCCGGTTTCCTGCTCCAGCCCGTGCCCTCGGCCGTGGTCATCCTCGGATCCTTCGGCATCGCCAACTACCTCGCCCGGTCGATGGTCTTCGGCCGCGCCAAGATCCTCGGCCTCGGGCTCGGCGCCGTCTTCCAGGGCGTGGCGATGGGCTACCTGCTGCTCGCCGCCGTGCTGATGGGTCTGCGGGTCGGCAACCCCTTCGGGCTGGTCGCCAACGCCCTCGTGCTCACCGGGCTCACCGGCGCCGGCATGGTCGCCTACACCCTCACCGGGCCCCGCGAGTTCCGCCTCCTCGGCGCCGGTCTGTCGGCGCTCGGCCTTCCGATGCTCGTGCTCATGGGCCTGAGCTTCGCCTTCCCGGGCCTCCTCGGCGGCACCGCCGGCCTGCTGGTGTCGGTGCTGTTCGTCGGCGTCAGCGCCGCCGGCCTGCTCTACCAGCTCAACCTCGTGATCCACCGGCTCCGCACCGACCAGACCGTCGAGGGCGCCTACATGATCACCATGGGCGTGCTCGTGCTGTTCTGGAACATCCTCACCCTGCTCATGAGGCTCCAGCGCCGATGACGCCACCGCGACCCGTCACCCTCGAAGCCGTCGAGGAGCTCGCCGCCCGCTTCGCCATCGTCGGCCGGCGCGACGCCCTGCGCGCGATGCTCGCCTGCCTGGAGGCCGGCCGCAACGTGCTCCTCGAGGGCCCCGTCGGCGTCGGCAAGACCGTGCTGGCCCACGCCGTCGCCACCGGCGTCGGCCGCACCTGGGTGCGCGTGGACGGCGACGGCCGCTACACCGAGGCCCGCCTCGTCGGCCACTTCGACCCGCCCGGGGTCCTCGAGCGCGGCTACCAGCCCGAGCTGTTCGTGCCCGGCCCCCTCGTCACCGCCATGCGCGAGGGCGGCATCCTGTTCGTCAACGAGCTGAACCGCATGCCCGAGGGCGTTCAGAACGTGCTGCTGCCCGCGATGGACGAGGGCCTGGTCACGGTGCCCCACCTCGGCCCGGTGCAGGCCGCGCCGGGCTTCGCCGTCATCGCGACCCAGAACCCCGCCGAGTTCGTCGCCACCGGCCACCTCAGCGAGGCCCTCCTCGATCGCTTCGAGCTGGTGCGCCTCGACTACCAGCCGGCCGACGAGGAAGCCGAGATCGTGCGGCGACACGCCCGGGGCGCCCCCGCGCCCGAGGTCGTCGAGGCGGCGGTGGCCCTGGTCCGCGCCACCCGCGAGGACCCGCGCGTCCGCCGGGGCGCCAGCGTGCGCGCGGCCATCGCCATCGCCGACCTCGCCCAGGCCCTCGGCGGCGACGTCGAGACCGCGGCGGCACTCGCGCTGCCCACCCGGGTCGAGCTGGTCGACCCGCGCGAGACCCCCTTCGAGCAGCTC
>WGAH01000766.1 GCA_015489145.1 Deltaproteobacteria bacterium | reverse complement strand
TCTCCGGGCAGGTCCACCCCCTCGGCGAAGATCCCCCCGAGCACGGCGAACAGGACGTGTCCCCTCGCCTCGGCCAGCGCCGCGAGGAGGCGGGCCCGGTCCGCCTCGCCCATGCCGCGCTCCTGCACGAGCACCGGCCGCGCCCCGACCTCGACGAGGGGCGCCACCGCCTCCAGGAAGGCGAAGCTCGGGAAGAAGATCGCGACGTTTCCGGGCACGGCGGCGAGGACCTCCCCCAGGATCGCGGCGGTGGCCTCGCGATCGCGCTCCCGGCGGCGGTACTCCGTCGACACGCTCGGCACGACCAGCACCCGGCGGTTCTCCGGGGGGAAGGGGCTCGGCCGCACGAGCCGCTCCACCCGGTCCGCGGGCAGGCCCGTCATCGCCTCGTAGAAGTCCAGGGGCTCGAGGGTGGCCGACATGCTGACGCTGGCGGCCATCGCGGCGAAGGCCGGGCCGAGGATGCCCGAGGGGTCGCGGCACAGCAGGTCGACCCCCGCCGCGTCCCCGCCCCCGCCGAACAGGCGCGCCTGCCGGGAAGCGCCGCGCCGCCACACCGCCACCGTCTCGGGGCCGGCGCGGTCGAGGGCCGCGCGCATGCGGTTCACCGCCCGCGCGGTCTCGATCCAGGGGTCGGCGCCGTCGGGAAAGGGGCGGTCGCGCAGGGTGAGCAGCGCCGTCTCCAGGGCGAGTTCCTCGAAGCGGCGGGCGAAGTCGCGCAGGGCGCGGCCGAGGGCCGGCCCGCCGTCAGCGCCGTCGAGGGCGAAGGCCGCCGCCCCCTCCCGGGCCTCCGGCGGCACCCGGTCGCAACCCGAGCGCAGCCAGTCGGCCAGGTCGTCGAGGAGCCGGCGCTGGGCCTTCCAGGCGGGCCCCGCCGCGCCCAGCGCCCGGGCCGCCGCCTCCACCGTGGCGAGGCGCAGGGCCGGCGAGCCGTAGCCCATCGCCCGGTCCGGGAGCTGGTGGGCCTCGTCGACGATCACCACCCAGGGCTCCTCGTCGAGGACGGCGAGGCGAAGGGCCGGGTCGAAGACGTAGTTGTAGTCCCCGATCACGACGTCGGCGCCCGCGGCCAGCTCCATCGACAGGGCGAAGGGGCAGACCGTGTGGGCGGCGGCGAGGTCGACCACCGCCTCGATCTCGGGCACCCCCTCGCCGGCCCAGGCCCGCGCCGCCAGCTCGTGCTCCCGCACCCGGTCGAAGTGACCGGCGGCGTGGCGGCAGTGCTCGGGCTCGCACAGCACCAGGGGCTCGCCGTCCACCTCGTTGAGACACACCTTCTCGCGCGCCCGCAGGGCCACCGCCCGCACCGGCAGGCCGTTGCGGGCCATGGCCCGCACCGTGTCCAGGGCCATGCGCTGCTGGGTGGTGCGCGCGGTGGCGAACCACACCCGCCGCCCCGTCGCCCAGGCGTGCCCGATGGCGGCGTGGAGGGCGGCAGCGGTCTTGCCGGTGCCGGTGGGGGCGTGCAGCAGGACGTGCCGGCCCCGGTCGAGGGCGGCGCGCAGGGACCGCGCCGCGTCCTCCTGGCCCGGGCGCCAGCCGGCGTGGGCGAAGGGGACCGGCCCGGCGCGGCGGCGGGTGAGCCAGGCGAGCCGTCGCTCGCGCTCCAGCACCAGCCACTCCAGGCGCTCGGCGATCCAGGCGGCCATGTCCGGGCGGGGCTCCACGGGCAGGACGTGCCGGCGGCCGTCGTGCAGCGACACGAGCACCAGCCGCCCGCTCACCGGGCGCGTCTCGCCCTGGGCCACGAAGTGCAGGTACAGCTCGAGCTGCCGCCGCCAGGCGGGAAAGTCGGCGGCGCTGGCGCGCTCGAGGCGCGCGGCCGGCAGCGCCGTGCTCTTGACCTCCTCGACCACCACCCGGTCGGCCTCGACGCTCACCCCGTCGATTCGCCCGGTGATGCGCGCCTCCCAGCCGCGCACCGCCACGAGGTGCCGCACGGTGACCTCGGATCGGAAGGCCGCGTCCTCCGAGGCCCGCGCCGCCGCCCAGCCCGCGTGGGCCTCCTGCCCGGCGCGCATCCGGGCGCGGGCCGACCAGGCCACCTGCACGTGCAGGTCGCCGCGGGCGGGCCCGGCCTCCACGAGGTCGTGGACGCTGAGCTCGAGGGTGCGTCGCGCGTCGTCGAAGCGAATCACGAGCGACGGCTAACCGCCCCGGCCCGCCGCATCGGCGGTCGCCTCGCGCCCGCGTGCGCGCGCCAGGTCGCGTCTCGTCGCGTGGTCGGGGACTTCCCGGCGCGCGCGCTACCGCCGCGGGCGCAGCATGGTGACCGGGGTGCGGCCCGACGGGGGGCTGTCGAGCACCGGCTCGGAGCGAATGTAGAGGCCGGCGTCGCCGTGGCGCAGCACCACCGAGGCCCCCGGCGGCAGCACCACCGCCTCCTCGCCGGGCCGGATGCCGACGGTGCGGCCGTCGACGAGGGTGGCCGAGCCGTCCAGGCGCGGCCCCGGGAACACGACGACCCGGCCGTCCTCGGCCAGGCGCACCCAGCCCCCGAGGTTGAGCACCCGCTGCCCGGGCACGATCTGGCCGGCGGGCTGCCACTCGTCGCGCCGCCGCACCCACACCTCGGCCGGCTGCACCTCGCCGCCGGAACCGGCATCGTCGAGGGGTTCGCCCAGGGTGATCTCGCGCCCCCCCACGGTGGTCTCCTCCAGGGGGCCCACCGGCTCCAGCAGGCCGCCCACGGTGGTCTCGGGGCGGGCATCGCCGGTCGGCGAGGCCACCTCGTCCAGCCCGGCGCCCAGCGGGTGGGTGCCCGAGGTGCTCTCGGGCAGGGGGACGGTGAAGTCGTCGCCCTCGTAGCGGGCCGGGGTGATGCGGCCGGACAGGTCGATGCCCGCGAGGCCCTCGGGCGGCGGGGCCGGGGCGACGGCCGGGCGCGGCTCGGCGGCGGCGACGGGGATCTCGATCTTCTCGGTCGGGCGGGCCTCGCCCAGCTCGGTGGGCTCGGGAAGCGGCATGGTGAGGTCGTCGCCGGCCAGCCGCCGGGGCTTGCCGATGGGAACCTCGTCGAGGCCCTCGCCCGCGCCGCTGGCCGCGAAGGTGGCGAGCTCCTTGCCGGTCATCACGTCCACGACCGAGAATTCCAGCGGCTCCTCGCCGATGCTCCAGCTCCCGATGAGCCGTCCGCCTCGCCGCACGCGCAGAACCAAGCGGGTCATGGGCACCCCGACCTCCCGCCGGCGAAAAGCCGGCGCGCGGCGACGGTAGCACGGACGCCGGCCGGCCCGCCTCCGCTGGAACCGGCGCGGCGGGCTGTCACAGACTCGTCACCCCGCGTTAGGGGCAGGCCCCGCGCCGCCCCGGCGCCTCCCGGGAGGAAAGGATGAACGAGAGCTGGACCGAATTCCGCCGCCGCATCGCCGAGATCGAGGCCCTCACCGGCGCCGCCGGCATCCTGGAGTGGGACCAGCAGACCTACATGCCCCCCGGCGGGGCCGCCCACCGCGGCCAGCAGCTCGCCACCCTGTCGGGCCTGTCGCACGCCCGCCTCGTCGACCTCGAGCTGGGCCGCATCATCGAGGCCGTGCGCGAGGTGGGCGAGGCCGAGGGCGACCCGGTCAAGATCGCCGCCGCCCGCATGATGGGGAGGCGCCACGAGCGCGCCCGGCGGGTGCCCGAGCGCCTGGTCCGCGAGCAGGCCGAGGCGGCGAGCGAGGGCTTCCAGGCCTGGATGAAGGCCCGCGAGGAAGGCGCCTTCGCCCCCTTCCTGCCCGCCCTGGAGCGCCTGGTGCGGGTGACCCGCGAGATCGTCGCCTGCCACGCCGCCGCCGAGGAGGCCGAGCACCCCTACGACCACCTCCTCGAGGAATTCGACCCGGGCTCCACCACCGCCGAGCTGGCCCCGATGTTCGACCGCCTCGCCGGCGAGCTGGGGGCGCTCATCGAGGCGATCGAGGGCCGCGAGGGGCCGGCGCCGCTGGACGTGAAGGTGCCCCGCGACCGCCTCGCCGCCCTCAACGACCGGGTGGCCCGGGCGCTGGGCTTCCGCATGGAGGACGGCCGCATCGACGAGGCGCAGCACCCCTTCACCGTGGGGGTGGGACCCCACGACGTGCGGCTGACCACCCACCTCTACGAGGAGGACCTCCTCGGCACCCTCGGCGGCACCATCCACGAGACCGGCCACGGCCTCTACGAGCAGGGCATCCCCGACGAGCTGGCGGGCACCGGGCTCGGCGCCGCCGCCGGCCTCGGCCTGCACGAGAGCCAGAGCCGCTTCTGGGAGAACGCCATCGGCCGCAGCCTGCCCTTCATGCGCTGGCTCGCCCCGGTCATCGAGGAGGTCACCGGCCAGCGCATCGCCCCGGAGGCCCTCTACGGCGCGGCCAACCGGGTGCGCCCCACCCTCATCCGGGTCATGGCCGACGAGGTGACCTACAACCTGCACATCATCGTGCGCTTCAAGCTCGAGACGGCGCTGGTGGCCGGCGAGATCGAGGCCGCCGACCTGCCCGGCGCCTGGGACGAGCTCTACGAGCGCATCGTCCGGGTGCGGCCGGGCGACCCGGTGGAGGGCGTGCTGCAGGACGTGCACTGGTCCAGCGGCATGTTCGGCTACTTCCCGAGCTACACGATCGGCAACCTCTACGCCGCCGGCTTCCGCAAGGCGATGGAGGCCGACCTGCCCGACCTGTGGGAGCAGGTCGAGGCCGGCCGCTTCGAGGCGATCCTCGGCTGGCTGCGCGAGCGGGTTCACCGGCGCGGCCACATGGTCGACGCCCCGGAGATCTTCCGCGACGCCGCCGGCGACCGCGACCCGGTGGCCGACCTCGTCGACACCCTCTGGGAGCGCCAGGGCCGGCTCTACGGGGTCGAGCGCGGCTGAGGGGCCGCGCGCCGGCGACAGGGGGCCTCGGGCAGCGCCGGGTCGTCGGCGAACAGCAGGATTTCCGAGGCGATGCCCATGCGGGGCGGCAGGCCGACGTGCCAGGTGCCCCGGTGGACGAACAGGCGCGCGCCGCCGCGGGCGAAGCAGCCCTGGTCGGCGACGCCGAGCAGCCCGAGCAGGCTGCCGGGGACGCCGAACATGTCGGTGCCCACCTGCCCGCCGTGGGTGTGCCCCGCCAGCACCAGGTCGAAGCGCCCGTCCGGGACGCCGTCGAAGGCGCGCGGGTCGTGGACGAGCAGGACGCGCAGGTCGGGGGCGGGCCCGTCCGGGATCGCCGCGTCGAGGCGGGCCAGGGCCGCCCGCGCCCGGGCCGCCGGCTCCCGCCAGGAGAAGTCCAGGCCCACCACCTCGACGCGCCGCCCGCCGACCTCCACCACCGCCCGGTCGTCGACGAGCCAGCGCGCGCCCACCGCGGCCAGCTCCCGGCCGAGGAGCTCGGTGACGGGCTGGTCGTGGTTGCCCGGACAGGCCAGCACCGGCGCCCGGATGCGGCCGAGGGCCTCGACGAGGAAGCGGTGGGCCTCGGGGGCCTCGCTGAAGGGCATGACGAGATCGCCCGTGATCAGCACGAGATCGGGCCGCAGCGCCTCCGCGCGCGCGACGAGGGCGTCGATCTCGGCGGCCGGGGTGCAGGGACCGGCGTGGAGGTCCGAGAGGTGGACGATGCGCGGAGCGCCGGCAACCCGCCAGCGCCGCACCCGCCAGGCCTGCAGCCAGGTCCAGGCGCTGCCCCAGAGCGCGAGGGCCAGGGGGAGGAGCAGCCACGGCCCGGGCCAGGCCAGCGCCGCCGCGGGAGCACCCCGGAGGAGCAGCCACGGGGCGCGCAGGAGCAGGAGCAGCCCGGTCCACAGGCTGAAGGCGTAGGCGGGCTGGCTCAGGCGGGCGAGGTGGAGGAGGGGCCCCGGGTCGCGGCGCCGGTCGAGGACGTGGAACAGCCCGTACTCGGCGACGGCCCCGGCGAGGAGGGCCGCGCCGAGGAGCCCGAGGGGCCACCCGCGCCAGCCCGCGCCGAGGGCCCCGATCCAGAGGGTCGGGTACACGGCGATGCAGCCGGCGACGACCGCGGCGACGAAGTGGTCGTTGAGGGTGCGCCCGCCGGCGTAGACGTGCCGGAGCGTGCCCACCGCGAGGGCCGCCGCCAGGGCCGGGCCGGCCAGGGCCGGGGGGTCGAGGAAGCCGGCGAGGGTCCAGCTCACCGGGGGAGCCTACCCCGGCGGTCCCGGCCGGCCAGCCCCGGCGTTCACAGGAAGCGGCGGGCGACGGGGTCGTAGAGCCAGCCCGGCAGGTGCCGGAGCAGCAGCACCGTCAGCACCATCGGCAGCGGGAAGTCGATGCGCCGGCGCCGGGCCTCCAGGCCGTCGCAAATCACCGTCGCCGCGCGCTCCACCGGCCAGATGAACGGCATCTTGAAGCGGTTTCGGTCGGTGAGCGGCGTCTTGACGAAGCCCGGGTGGATGGCGGTGACGGCGATGCCCCGGGGCGTCGCGAGGGGGCGCACCGCCTCGAGCAGCGTGCTGACGGCAGCCTTGGTGGCCGAGTAGCTCCCCGAGCGCGGCAGGCCGCGCCAGCCGGCAAGGCTGGAGACGGCGGCGAGGTGGCCGCCGCCCCGCTCCAGCATCCCGGGGAGGACGGCGGCGAAGGCGTGCACCACGCCGTCGTAGTTGATCCGCATCAGCCCCGTAATGCGGGCGGGATCGAAGCGGTCGAGGCGAAGCTCGTCGCCGGTGCCGGCGTTGGCGAGGAGCAGGTCGCAGGGGCCCAGCGCCGCCTCCAGGGCGCCGAGGGCCGCCGCCAGGGCCTCGGCGTCGGTCACGTCGGCCGCCTGCCAGGCGGCCCCCTCCCCCAGCTCGGCGGCGAGTTCCGCCAGGGCCTCGGCCCGGCGGGCGACGAGGCCGACCTTCCAGCCCCGCCGGTGCAGCTCCCGGGCCACCGCCGCGCCGATGCCCGACGAGGCGCCGGTGATGAGGGCCACCTTGCCCTTGTTCTCGCTCATGGCTGTTCCTCCGTGGATGCCGGTCGCGGCGCGCGCCGGGGCAGCTCGGCCTCCAGGCCGTGCCGCAGCCGCAGGTCGCGATCGCCGAGGACCTCCTCGGTGGGCCCGTCCGCCACCACGCGCCCGCCGTCGAGCACGACGCAGCGCTCGCAGGTGGCCCGCACCAGCGGCAGGTCGTGGCTCGCGAGGAGCAGGGCCGCGTCCAGCCCGACGAGCAGCCGGGCCAGGCGGGCCCGCTCCCGGGCGTCGAGCCCGCTCGACGGCTCGTCGAGGGCGAGGAGGGGCGGGCGCATCGCCAGCACCGTGGCCACGGCCAGGCGCCGCTTCTCGCCGCCGCTGAGGTGGTGGGAGGCGCGGTCCTCGAAGCCCGCCAGCCCCACGGCGGCGAGGGCCTCGGCCACCCGCGCCCGCGTCGCGTCGCCGTCGAGTCCCTGGTTGAGGGGCCCGAAGGCCACGTCGTCGAAGGCGGTGGGCATGAAGAGCTGGTCGTCCGGGTCCTGGAAGACCAGCCCCACCCGCCGCCGCACGCGGTCGAGGTGGGGCGGCGCGGCGGGCAGCCCCTCGACGCGCACCGCCCCGGCCGGGCCGAGGACGCCGACCAGGCAGAGCAGGAGCGTGGACTTGCCGGCGCCGTTGGGGCCGACGAGGCCCACCTTCTCGCCGGCCTCCAGCCGCAGGTCCACCCCGTCGAGGGCCACCGCCCCGTCGCCGTAGGCGTGGCGCAGGCCCCGGATCTCCAGCAGCGGCGGCGCCCCCGTCACGGCCGCCCTCCCGCGAGGGCGTGGGCGGACAGGACGGCGGCCAGCACGAGGGCGAGGCCCGCGAAGAGGGCGGCGGCGTCGCGCCCCCGGAAGCGCAGGGGGTCGAGGGTGCGGACCACGCCGTCGAAGCCGCGGGCCTTCATCGCCAGGTACACGCGCTCGGCGCGCTCGTAGGAGCGCAGCACCAGGGTGCCGAGCATCCCGCCGGCCCCGGCCAGGCGCGCCCGCCGCCCGTAGCCGCGCACCGCCGCCGCGCGGCGCACCCGCATCGCCTCGTCGACGAGGACGTAGAGGTAGCGGTAGAGGAAGGCGAGCACGACGACGAGCAGGGCCGGCACCCCGAGGCGGCGCATTCCCGCCAGCAGGCGCGGGAAGGGGGTGCTCGCCACGAGGGCGAGGGCGAAGGTGGCCGCCAGCAGGGCCCGGGCCGTCAGCACCCCGGCCCGCTCCAGCCCCTCGCGGGTGAGCACGAGCCGGAAGGCGCCCCAGTCGGCGGTGACCAGCGCGGCGCCCGGCGTGGTGAAGGGCAGCACCAGGCCCACCACGGCGGCGAAGGGCAGCACCAGCGCCAGGCGGCCGGCGAGCCAGCGCGGCGGCAGGCGGGCGAGGAGGGCGGCGAGGGCGGCCAGCGCGAGGTGGGGCAGGAGCGCCGACGGGCGGCTCACGGCGGCGACGCCGAGGACGGCGGCGAGGGTCAGCGCGATCTTGGCCCGCGGGTCGAGGGCCGAGAGCGGGCCGCGCCGGCGCGACAGGGCGTCGAGGTAGGCGTGGTGCACGGCTTCAGGCGTCCTTGCGGGCGAGCAGCCGGCCCAGGCCCGTCAGGACCGCCGCCACCAGCAGGGTGCCGAGGAGGCCGGCACCGGTGACCCCGAGGCCGGGCACGGTGTAGTCGGGGAACAGGCCCACCGGGGAGGGGCGCTCGCGGGAGGCGAAGCCGAGCTGCGCGGCGACGTGCTCCAGGCCGTCGGGGGCGGTGCTCGCGAAGTGGGCCAGGCCCCCGGCGACGAGGAGCGCCACGACCAGGATGGCCCCGATCACCGTGCCCCGCGTCGCCTTCATCGCCCCACCCCCACGAGCAGGTCGGGCCGCACGCGCTGGAGGAAGCCGACGGCGGCCACGGTGAGCACGCCCTCGAGGAGGCCGATCACGGCGTGGACCGAGCCCATCGCCACCGCCGCCGGCGCCAGCCCGACGGTGCCCGACAGGGCGAGCATGACCGAGACGAGCAGGGCCGCGAGCTCGACGCCGGCCCAGGCCCCGACGAACAGGGCGAGGCGCGGCCAGCGCCCGAGCAGGCGCAGGGCCGCCGCCGCGACCAGCGGCCCGACGACGGCCATGTCGAGGACGTTGGCCCCGAGCGCGAGCAGCCCGCCGTCCTGGAAGACGAGGGCCTGCACGACGAGCACGGCGGTGAGCGTCACCACGGCCAGGGGCGCGCCCAGGAGCGCGGTGAGCAGGGCGCCGCCGACGAGGTGCCCCGACGTGCCCGCCGCCACCGGCATGTTGATCATCTGGGCGGCGAAGACGAAGGCGCCGCTCACGCCCATGAGGGGCACGACCTGCTCGGGCATGCCCCGGGCCTTCCGCAGGGCCAGGCCGAGACCCAGGGCCGCCACCGCGCCGGCGCCCGCGGCGACGCCGGGAGACAGGAAGCCGTCGGGAATGTGCATGGGGCGCCTCCGCCCGCCGCGACCGCCGGTCGGGAGGGTTCCCTAAGCGCGCCGGCCGGGAATGTCATGGTCCGCCACGCGGGCCGGCTCCGCCGACGGCCCGCCGGCCGGCGGCCGGCGCTCCTCCGCGCGCGCCGGGCGGCCGGAGAGCCGGGCGGATAGCCGGGGCCCATGCAGCGCTGGATCGCCGTCGCCCCGCCGGGGCTCGAACCCGTGGTCGCCCGGGAGCTCGCCGGGCACGGCATCTCCGGCCACGTCGAGCCCGGGGTGGTGCGCTTTCGCGCCGAGCTCGCCGACGGCGCGCGCCTCGCCGCCCGGCTCCGCACCCCCGCCCACCTGCGCGTCCTCGTCTGCGAGGGGCGGGCCGACGGCTTCGAGGCGCTGGCCCGCCTCGTGCGCGGGGCCGACTGGCGGCCCTACCTGCGGCGGCAGACGCCCGTGGCGGTGCGGGTGGCCGGGCGCGGCCGCCTCGCCCGCCTGCGGGACGCCCTCGCCCGCAAGGTCGGCTTCGCCCTGCGCGACGCGCAGCGGCGCCTTCCCCCGGGACGGGCGCGGGGGCCGGAAGTCGAGCAGCGGGTCTTCGTCCGCCTGGACGGCGACCGGGCCGCGGTGCAGCTCGACGCCGGGGGCGAGCCCCTGCACCGGCGGGGGTGGCGGGTGGAGGCCGGCGGGGCGCCGCTGCGCGAGAACCTCGCCGCCGCCGTGCTCACGGCCGCGGGCTGGGCCGGAGACGAGGCGCTGGTCGACCCCTTTTGCGGATCGGGCACCTTCTGCATCGAGGCCGCGCTCCTCGCCCTCGACCGGCCTCCCGGCGCCGGCCGCGCCACCGCGGCCTGGAGCTGGCCGGCGGTGGACCTGCCGCCCCCCCGGCCGTCCCGCCGCGCCAGCCCGCCGGTGCCGATCCTCGGCGCCGACCGCGACCCGCGGGTGCTGCTCAAGGCCCGGGCCAACGCCGACCGCGCCCGGGTGATCGTCGACTGGCGGCAGCTCGACGTCGCCGAGGTCGAGCCACCGGCCCCGACCGGACTGGTCGTCGCCAACCCGCCCTACGGCGCGCGCCTCGGGGCCCGGGTGGCCGGGGTCTACAGCGCCTTCGGCCGGGCGCTGGCCGAGCGCTTCGGCGGCTGGCGCTGCGCCTTCCTCGCGCCCCACCGCGACCTCGCGCGCCGCGTCCACCCGGCCGCCGAGCGCCTCACGACCTTTTCCAACGGCGGCATTCGCGTGGGCCTGTACGCCCTCGACGACCCGGCGGCTCCCCGGGGATGAGCGGCCGGCTCCGGCGTGAGCGCGCTTCTCGCCAGCGTGAGCGACGAGACAAGCGCGTGAGCGCCGTCCCCGCCGGCGTGAGCGATGCGACAACACCGTGAGCGACCTTCCCACCGGCGTGAGCAACGAGACGACACCGTGAGCGCCGTCCCCACCGGCGTGAGCGATGCGACAACACCGTGAGCGACCTTCCCGCCGGCGTGATCGACGAGACGACACCGTGAGCGCCGTCCCCACCGGCGTGAGCGGCGAGACAGCCTGCCCGTCCGCCAGCGGCGACCTGGCACAAGCCGGGCGCAGACCGGGTACGACGCGATCCGGCCCGCCTGGATAGGCTGCCCGCGAGGAGGTGCCCGTGCCGCGCCACGCCCCGCCCGCCGCCCGCTGCCGCCTGTTCACCTACAAGGAGGGCCTGCTGTCCAAGGTCGCCCACGACCTCGAGCTGGCGGTGGAGGACTTCGAGGTGCGCTGGGAGGGCGCGGGCGAGCCGGACGGCGAGGCGGTGCGCGCCACCTTCCGGGCGGACTCGATTCGCGTGCTCCACGCCCTGCGCGACGGCCGTCCGAATCCCCGGGCCCTGTCCGCCCGCGATCACCGCAAGATCGAGGACAGCATTCGCGGCGAGGTCCTCGACACCCGCCGCTACCCGGAGGTGCGCTTTCGCTCCACGGCGATCCGGCCCGCCGGGGACGGGCGCTGGGACCTCCGGGGGGAGCTGAGCATTCGCGGCCGCGCCCGCCCCGTGTCGGGCACCGCGCGGCGGGAGGGCGACCGCCTGGTCGCCGCGTTCCGCCTCGACCAGCGGGACTGGGGCATCCGGCCGTTCACCGCGCTGATGGGGGCGCTCAAGATCCAGCCCCACGTCGACGTGCGGCTGGATCTTGAGCGCCCCCATCAGCGCGGTGAACGGCCGGATGCCCCAGTCCCGCTGGTCGAGGCGGAACGCGGCGACCAGGCGGTCGCCCTCCCGCCGCGCGGTGCCCGACACGGGGCG
>WGAH01000765.1 GCA_015489145.1 Deltaproteobacteria bacterium | reverse complement strand
GTCCCCGTCACCGGGCCCGACGCCGTGCGCGCCGCCATCGAGCGGGCCCGCGCCGCCCAGGCCGCCTGGGCCGCCCGCCCCCTCGCGGAGCGCTGCGCCCTGCTCCAGCGCGCCAAGGACGGCCTCATCGCCCGCACCGACGAGGTGGCCCGCCACCTGGTGCGCGAGATGGGCAAGACCGCCACCGAGGCGATCTCGATGGAGATCCTGCCCCTCGTCAGCCTGATGGACTACTTCGCCCGGGAGGCCCCGCGCATCCTGGCCCCCGAGCCGATCCCGATCCGCATCCTCCGCCACAAGGCCAGCTACCTGCACTTTCCGCCCCGGGGCGTCGTCGGCGTCATCTCGCCCTGGAACTTCCCCCTGAGCCTCGCCGCCGGCCCGGCGGCGATGGCCCTGGTCGCCGGCAACGCCGTGGTGCTCAAGCCGAGCGAGTTCACCCCGCTGACCGGCGATCTCGTGCGCGAGATCCTCGTCGAGGGCGGCATCCCGGAAGACCTGGTGCAGGTGGTGCACGGCGCCGGGCCCACCGGCGCGGCCCTGGTCACCGGCGGCGTCGACATGGTCGTGTTCACCGGCAGCGTCGCCACCGGCCGCAAGGTGGCCGCCGCCGCCGGCGAGCGCCTCGTGCCCTGCGTCACCGAGCTCGGCGGCAAGGCGCCGGCGCTGGTGACGCGCGGGGCCGACCTCGAGCGCACCGCCCACGCCCTGCGCTGGGGGGCCTTCGCCAACGCCGGGCAGGTCTGCGCCAGCGTCGAGCGCATCGTCGTCCACGAGGACCGGCACGACGCCCTGGTCGAGCGCCTCCTCGAGCTGGCCGGCGAGATCGTCGTCGGCGACCCGGCCCGGCCCGAGACGCAGATGGGCCCCCTCAACAACGCCCGGCAGCTCGCCAAGGTGCGGGAGCTCGTCGAGGACGCCCGCGAGCGCGGCGCCACCGTCCACCAGCCGGCGCAGGCCCCCCAGGGGCCCGGCCACTTCTTCCCGCCGACCGTCGTCACCGGGGTCACCCCCGACATGCGGATCTGGCGGGAGGAGATCTTCGGCCCGGTCGTCACGGTCACCGCCGCCCCGGACGTGGACCGCATGGTCGAGCTGGCCAACGATTCCCACCTCGGCCTGCTCGCCTACGTCTTCGACGACCGCAAGGAGCGGGCCCGCGCCGTGGCCGAGCGCGTCGTCGCCGGCACGGTGATGATCAACGACGTGCTCAGCACCCACGGCCTGCCGGAGACCCCCTGGGGCGGCCTCAAGGACTCGGGCATCGGCCACACCCACTCCGACCAGGGGCTGCGCGACCTCTGCCAGCAGCGCCACGTCCACTACGACCTCGTCAACCCCCTGAAGCGCGAGCTGTGGTGGTACCCCTACGACGCCGCGACCCGCCGCAACCTCGAGCGCCTCATGGGCGTGGCCTTCGGCAGCGGCATCGGCCGCCGCCTCAAGGCGCTCCTCGGAAACTGAGGCGCTCCCGCCCGCCGCGGGCCTACACGATGGCCATCGCCCGCTGGAGCCCGTCGCGGAAGTCGGGGCGGCCCGGCGTGAGCTCCAGGGCCTTGGCGAAGCAGGAGCAGGCCTCGGCGCGGTCGTGGCGCATGATCGCCATCTCGCCCTTCTTGGCCAGCAGCTCGGCGGACTGGGCGATCATGAACTCCTCGACGATCGTCTTGCGGTACTCCCGGCGGCGCTGCTCGTGGCGCAGCACCTCGTAGGCCTCGTCGAGCTTCTCGGCGATGAAGCGCACGTCCCGGGCCAGGTCCGGCGGCAGGTCCTCGTAGGCCTCCACCCGGAACTCGTCCTTGAGGCGCCGCCAGGCCGCCTCGATCTCGGAGGGCAGGCTGATCCAGTGGACCTCGAGCTGGTCGAACAGGGTGGCCTTGGCGACCTGGGCCTTCTTGTGCCGGATGCGCTCGCCGACCCGGTGCAGGTAGCGCGAGCGGTCCTCGCGGTCGGCGTAGCGGAAGAAGCCCAGCTCGTTCATCGCGTGGACGAAGGTGGCGGTCTGCTGCCGCGAGAGGGGCGAGACGCTGTAGAGCTCCCGCAGGCGCAGCGAGCTGTCGCGGGCGATCTCGAGGAGGCGCCGCTCGTCGGCGGTGAACTTGATCTCGCCGAGGACGCCCTGCAGGTCCGCCGGCACGCTCACGTAGCGGTCGAGGTAGGGGCGCAGGGCCGCCGCGAGGTCGACGGCCCGCATCTCGCGGGCCCGCTTCTGGAGGGTGCGGAAGAACAGGTTGGGCACCCGCAGGGGCGGCGGCAGGAAGCGCTCGGGCAGGGCGTCGAGGCGGTGGAAGGTCCAGCTCCCCTCGCCCTCCTTGAGCACCTTCTGGAACAGGTACTCCACCTGCTTGCCGAGCACCATGATGAGCTGCGGAAAGCTGAGCACCCCCATCTCCATGAGGGCCTCGCCCTGGCGCACGCCGCTGGACTCCATGATCCGCAGGCTCTCGGCGACCTGTTCGCGGGTGAGCTGCCCGGCCCGGTACAGGAGCACGCCGAGGACCTCGCCCTCCTGCAGGGGGTCGGTGCGCCAGCCCACCGGGCCGCCCTTGAACCAGTAGCCGCGCCGCACCCGGCCGTCGGCGTGGCGCACGGTGAGCAGGCCCGTGGCCTTGTCGACGGCGAGGCGGACCATCGCCTCCCGGAAGGCCGGGAGATCGGCGAGATCGCCCTGGAGATCGGGCTCCCGGCCCGCGAGATCCGGCACCGGCAGGCCCCGGGCGCGGCGCGGGGCGCCCTCGCCGGCGGGCGAGGCCTCGGCGGCGGGTGCGGCCTCGCCAGTGGGCGGCGCCTCGGCGGCCGGGGGGGCTTCCGCCGGGGGGGGCTCCGCCGGCGCCTCCGGCGGAGCCCCCCCCGGC
>WGAH01000764.1 GCA_015489145.1 Deltaproteobacteria bacterium | reverse complement strand
GCTGCACCGACAACGGCGCGATGATCGCCCTGGTGGGCCGCCTGCGGCTGCTGGGGGGGCAGCGCGACCCGCTGAGCACCACCGCCCGGGCCGGCTGGGCCCCGGGCACGTGAGCGGCCCGGTGAGCGGCGAGCACCCGGCGGCGCTGCTCCGGCGCCTGGAGCGCCGGGCCCGGCGCAGCCTGGGGCAGAACTTCCTCGCCGCGCCCTCGGCGGTGCGGCGCATCGTCGAGCTCGCCGAGGTGGGGCCCGGGGACCGGGTCCTCGAGATCGGGCCGGGGCTCGGCGTGCTCACCGGGGCGCTGCTCGCCGCCGGGGCCTCGGTGACGGCGGTGGAGCTCGACGAGGACCTCGCCGGCTTTCTCGACGAGCGCTTCGCCGAGGCGCGGGCGGCGGGCCGCTTCTCGCTGCACCGGGGCGACGCCGCCGGCCTGGACTGGGGGCGCCTGCTGGAGGGCGAGGGCTGGGCGGCGGTGGCGAACCTGCCCTACAACGTCGGCACGCGCATCCTGGTGGAGCTGCTGGCCCGGCCCGACCGCTTCTCGCGCCTGGCGCTCATGCTGCAGGAGGAGGTGGCCCGGCGGGTGGTGGCCCCGCCCGGCGACCGGCGGCGCGGCAGCCTGAGCGTCTACGTCGAGGCCCGGGCCGAGGCCCGCATCGGCCTGCGCCTCGGGCCGGGGGCCTTCCACCCGCCCCCGAAGGTGCGCTCGGCGGTGGTGCGCCTCGAGCTGCGGCCCCACCCGGCCCTCGACGGCGCGGAGGGGCCGCCGCCGGCGACCTTCGACGCCGTGGTCCGCGCGGCCTTCGCCCAGCCCCGCAAGACGATTCGCAACAACCTCGCCGCCCGCTGGGGGGCGGAGCGGGCCGACGCGGCCCTGGCGACGGCCGGGGTCCCGCCGCGGCTGCGGCCGGCGGCGCTCACCACCGGGCAGTTCGCCGCCCTGGCCCGGGCGGTGGGGCCGTGAGGCGGCGGCGCTGGCCGGCGCTCCCCCGGCGCTCGGTGCGCCGGCGCATCCTCGTCGCCCAGCTCCTTCCCCTGGCCCCGGCGGCGGTGGTGGGCCTGGTGTGCGTGCTGGGGCTGCTCCGCATGACCTGGGTGGTCCACGAGGCGCGCACCGCCGGGGTGGGCCGGGTGCGGGTCATCGGCGAGGTCATCGACCGCTTCCGCGAGGAGGCGGTGCTGCTGTCCCGCTGGCGGGCCTCGACCGACCCGGAGCTGCTCGCCGCCGCCCGCGAGCGCTCGGCGGCGGTCCACGCCGGCCTCGACGAGCTGGCCTCGCCGGCCCTGCTCCGGGGCGGCGTGGAGCCGCCGGAGGACCTCGCGGTGCTCGTCGGCGACTACGAGCGCCTCGCCGGCCTCACGGGCCCCCTCGGCGACCCGGTGGAGGCCGAGCGCGCCGCCCGCCACGCCCTGCGGGCGATGAAGGACCGCGAGGCCGGCTACCGCCGGCGCATCCAGGACGACCTCGCCGGGGTGGCGGCGACGGGGCGGGCGACGGCGGTGGGGGTGGTCGTCGTCCTCGGCGTCTTCCTCGGCACGGCGCTCCTCGTCTCCCTGGCGCTGGGTCGCTCGGTCCTCGACGACATCGCCGCCCTGGAGCGCGGCACGAAGGCCCTGGCCGCCGGCGACTTCGGCCACCGCATCCGCCTGGCCGATCCGGGGCGGGACGACGAGTTCACCAGCCTGGCCGCCGCCTTCAACCGCATGGCCCGGCGCATCGCCGCCATGGACCAGGCCCGGGAGGACTTCTTCGCCAACCTCTCCCACGACCTCAAGACGCCGCTCACCGCCCTGGTCGAGGCGGTGGACCTCCTCGACGAGGAGGTGGCGGGCCCCCTCGGCCCCGAGCAGCGGGAGCTGGTTCGCATCGCCCGGGAGTCGGCGGGCCGGCTCCGCGCCCTGGTGCGGAACATGCTCGACCTCAGCCGCCTGCGCGCCGCCGACCCGGAGCTGGCGCCGGGCGACCCCATCGTCGAGGTGGACGCCGCCCTGCGGGAGCTGGCCCCGGTGGCCCGCCGCCGCGAGGTGCGCCTGGTGCGGGAAGGAGAGGAGGCGGTGCCCGAGGTGCTCGCGGACGGCGCGATGTTGCGGCAGGTGCTCTACAACCTGCTCGACAACGCCCTCAAGCACGCGCCCCGTGGCAGCGCCGTGCGGGTGGCGGCGCGGGTGGTCGGCGGCGAGGGGGGGCCCGCGGTCGAGGTGCGCGTCTGCGACGCCGGCCCGGGCATTCCGCCGGAGCTGCGCGAGCGGGTCTTCGAGCGCTTCTTCCAGGCCCCCGGCGAGCGCAGCGGCACCGGCCTCGGCCTGCACATCTGCCGGCGCATCGTCGAGAGCCACGGCGGCGTCGTGTTCGTCGACGACTCCCCCGAGGGCGGGGCCTGCGTGGGCTTCCGGTTGCCGGCCCTCGTCTCGGGGGTCCACGCCGCGCCCCTCGCCGGCGCCCCCGGCCACGGCTCGGGAAGCGCCCCGGGGGGATAGGTGCCCGGGCGGAGGCCCGATGCCGGACCGCGTGCTGATCATCGACGACGACGAGAACATCCTGGCCGTGCTCCGCATGCGCCTGCGCGCCGGCGGCTACGAGGTCGTCACCGCCCGCAGCGGCGACGAGGCGCTGGCCCGCCTCGACGGCGTCGACGTGGTGCTCAGCGACCTGCGCCTGGAGGCCGAGGACGGCCTGGAGGTGATGGAGCGCATTCGCGCCGTGGACCCGGCGCTTCCGGTGATCATCCTCACCGCCCACGGCACGATCCCCAGCGCCGTCGAGGCGATGCGGCGGGGCGCCGAGGGCTACCTCACGAAGCCGGCCGACCGGGACGAGCTGTTCGCCTGGCTGCGCCGGGGGGTCGAGACCCGGCGGCAGCGGCAGGAGCTGGCGGGCCTGCGCCGGGCGGTGGCGGAGCGCGCCGAGCTGCACGGGGTGATCGGCGCCTCGGCCGGGATGCGGCGCGTCTTCGAGCTCATCGAGCGCTTCGGGCCCACCGACCTCACCGTGGCGATTCACGGCGAGAGCGGCACCGGCAAGGAGCTGGTGGCCCGGGCGCTGCACCGCTGCTCGCCCCGGGCCAACCGCCGCTTCGTGGCGGTCAACTGCGCCGCCGTCGCCGACACCCTGCTCCAGAGCGAGCTGTTCGGGCACGTCCGCGGCGCGTTCACCGGCGCCGACCGGGATCGCCCGGGCCTGTTCACCGAGGCCGACGGCGGCACCTTGCTCCTCGACGAGATCGGCGACATGAGCCCGGCGCTCCAGGCCGCCCTGCTGCGGGTGCTCCAGGAGCGGGAGGTGCTGCCGGTGGGCGGGCGCCGGCCCCGCAAGGTGGACGTGCGCGTGCTCGTCGCCACCCACCGCGACCTGCGCCGCCTCGTCGACGAGGGGCGCTTTCGCGAGGACCTCTACTACCGGGTCATGGTCGCGCCGATCCACCTGCCGCCCCTGCGCGAGCGCGAGGGCGACGCCCTGCTCCTCGCCGACCGCTTCCTCGCGGAGCTCGCCGGGGACCGCCCCCTGCGCTTCTCCGAGGCGGCCCGCCGCGCCCTGCGCGAGCACCCCTGGCCGGGCAACGTCCGCGAGCTTCGCCACGCCGTCGAGCGGGCGGTGGTGATGGCGAACGGCGAGGTGATCGAGCCCCGCGACCTGTTCCTCCACGGCCCCGAGCCCGTCCGGCGCGATCCGGGCGCCGACGCGCCCCCGAGCCCCCCGCCGCCCTACCGGGAGGCCCGCGAGGCCTGGGAGCGCGACTACCTCGCGCGCCTGCTGCGGAGCACCGGCGGCAACGTCAGCGCCGCCGCCCGCCGCGCCGGCCGCAACCGCACCGACCTCTACGCCCTGTTCCGCAAGCACGGCATCGACCCGGCCGACTTCAAGCGCTGAGGGGGCTCCTTGGGCCGGATGGGGCGCCTCAATCGTCGTATACCAGCCGGTGCCAGGCCGGCCCGTCAGGGATGCAGGGCTCGCCCTCGCCCGACCAGGGTTCGGGGCTGACGACGGCGCAGTCGACGGTGTCGCCCTCCTGGGACTGGATCGTGAAGCCGTGCACCAGGCCCGGGCGCCAGTCCACCTGGGTGGCGAAGGTGGAGACCGTGTCTTCCGGGAGGCCGATGAGGAGGTCGATGACCCAGGTTCCGAGCTGCTCGTCGGCAGCCCAGGCGTCCGCGATGAGGTAGTGCGGCTCGTTCATCCCGTCCTTGTCGGCGAGCCACTGCACGGTGGCGACCGGGCCGTGGGTCTGCACATGGAGCCGTATCGTGTCG
>WGAH01000763.1 GCA_015489145.1 Deltaproteobacteria bacterium | reverse complement strand
GCCGGCGGGGGGGGCGAGGGGGGGCTGGACGTGCCAGCGCTGGGCCAGGGGCAGGCGGCGCCCCGTCCCGAAGGCCTTGGGGCTCACCCGCAGGGCCGGCGGGGCCTGCCAGCGCTTGTACTCGGCACGCACGACCATGCGGACCACCCGGGCCACCGTCGCCGGGTCGTGGCCCCGGGCCACGATGTCGGCCGGGTCGACCAGCCCCTCGACGTAGAGCCGCAGGATGGCGTCGAGCTCCTCGTAGGGGGGCAGCGAGTCCTGGTCGCGCTGGTCGGGGGCGAGCTCGGCCGAGGGCGGCTTGTCGAGGATCGCCCGGGGGATCACCTCGCCGTCGCGGTTGAGCCAGCGGGCGATGCGGTACACGTCGGTCTTGAACACGTCGCCGATGACCGCCAGCCCGCCGCTCATGTCGCCGTACAGCGTGGCGTAGCCCACGGCCAGCTCGCTCTTGTTGCCCGTGGTGAGCAGCAGGTGGCCGTAGCGGTTCGACAGCGCCATCAGCAGGTTGCCCCGCGCCCGGGCCTGGAGGTTCTCCTCGGCGAGGTCCGGGCGGCCGGCGCCGGCGCGCTCGGGGGACAGCGGGGCCAGGGCCTCGAGGTAGGCCTCGAAGATGCCGACGATGGGCACCACCCGGAACTCGATGCCGAGGTTGGCGGCCAGGGCGCGCGAGTCGGCCACCGAGCCCTCCGAGGACCAGGGACCCGGCATGCCGACGGCGAGGACCCGGTCGGGGGAGAGCGCCCGGGCGGCGAGGACGGCGACCACCGCCGAGTCGATGCCGCCGCTCAAGCCGAGGAGCAGGCGGGAGAAGCCGCAGCGCTCGGCGTAATCGCGAATCCCCATCGCGAGGGCCCCGACCACCTCGGCCTCGAAGGAATCCTCCCGGTCCGCGACGGGGGCGGCCTCGGTGTCGACGACGAGGTGGGCCGCCTCGAAGGCGGGGCCCCGGGCGAGCAGCGCGCCGCCGGCGTCCACCGCCATCGCGTTGCCGTCGAACAGCAGCTCGTCGTTGCCGCCGACCAGGTTGGCGAGCACCGCCGGCGCCCCCACCCGCCGCGCCTGCCGCGCGAGGAGGTCGCGCCGGATCGCCGCCTTTCCCGCGTGAAAGGGGCTCGCCGAGAGGTTGATCAGCAGGTCGCAGCCCGCCATCGCCGCCACCGGGTCGGGCTCGGCGGCCCGGCCGGCCGGACGCGAGGCCCCGGCGGCGTCGAGCACGTCGGGGAGGTTCCAGATGTCCTCGCAAATGGTGACGCCCAGGCGCAGGCCGCCGACCTCCACCGGCCGGGGGTCGCGGCCGGCGACGAAGTAGCGGTGCTCGTCGAACACGTCGTAGGTGGGCAGCAGGGTCTTGAAGACCACCCGCTCCACCCGCCCGCCGTGGGCGACCACGGCGGCGTTGCGAAGCCCGAGGGCGTCGCGCCAGGGCGTGCCGAAGACCAGGGTGAGCTCCGCGTCGCTGTGCCGGGCCAGGGCCTCGGCGGCCCGGCGGCAGGCGTCGACGAAGTCGCGGCGCTCCAGCAGGTCGCGGGGCGGGTAGCCGCTCAGCACGAGCTCCGGCAGGACGACGAGGCGGCAGCCGGCGGCGCGGGCCGCCCGCGCCGCGTCCACGCACCGCGCGAGGTTGCCCTCGACATCGCCTACCACCGGCGAGAGCTGGCCGACGAGGACGCGCACCGGACCTCCACCTCGCCCCGAACGACGGAGCGAACCGCGGCCGTCCCGGCGGTTACGGGCGCGGTGAAGGGGCGCCGCCGGTCGCCGGGACGGCATAGCATGGACCCGCCGCCGCCCGCCGGCGGCGCGCCAGCAGGAGCCGCCATGCCCGAGGTCTACGTCATCTCCTTCGCCCGCACCCCCTTCGTCCCCGGCGGCGGCGGGCTCGACGGGGCCGCCCCCGAGGCCCTCCTCGCCGGGGTGATCCGGGCGGCGCTGGGCCGGGCCGACCTCGACGGCGAGGCGGTGGACCGGGTCTACGCCGGCATCGCCCGGCCCTGGCCCGAGCTGGCGCCGGGGGTCGGCCGCCGGGCCGCCCTGATGGCCGGCCTCCCCGTCTCCGTCGGCGCCCTCGACCTCGACCAGGGCGACGCCTCGGGCCTGGCCGCCGTCCTCGAGGCCGCGGCCCTGGTGGCGAGCGGCCACCGGGACCTCGCCG
>WGAH01000762.1 GCA_015489145.1 Deltaproteobacteria bacterium | reverse complement strand
CGCTTCGGGGCCGTCGCGGGCTGGGCGCCCACCGTGGCGTCGGGGAAGGCGGGCATCTCGGGCGGGGCGGTGGTCATGCCCAGGGCGTCGCGGGTGCTGGCCGGCTCGAAGCGCTCGCGCCGCCCCCGCTTCTGCTGGCGCTGCCGGATGAACTCGGCGTCGTCCTCGTCGGCCAGCATCGCGTCGATCTTGTCGCGCGACCAGAAGGCCGTGGCCTGGCCCTTGGCGCTGGCGGCCTGCCGCTTCTTGAACATGCCGGCGGCGCCCTCGGCGAGGGGGGTGGACAGGGTCTCGGGGCCCCCGAGGTTCTCCTCGGGCGTCGGCGCGGCGGGTCGGCGGCCGCCGCCGCCCCGGGCGACGCGCCCCGCCCAGCTCGCCAGGTCGTCGTCGCTGGCGTGCGGGGCCACCTGGGCGAGCACGTTGGCGACGTCGAGGGGCTGGGGGCGCTCGTCGGGGTCGAAGGCGAGCATCGAGCACAGGAAGTGCAGCACCTCGTCGAACCACCGGCGGCCGGCGAGCTCTCCCCAGTCGATCTCGAGGAGCTTCTCGACGATGGCGTCGTCGTGGGCGTCGCGCTCCCGGGGGATCGCGCCCATCGGCTTCGCCGAGAGCACCGCGTGCATCACCACCCCGAGCCCGTAGACGTCGGTGGCGGTGCCCACCGGCCGCCCCTCGGGGGCCCGGCCGCCGGGACGCTCGACCCCGAAACCCTCGACGCTCACGGCGCCGCGCTCGTCCACGCGAACGGTCCCCGGCTTGATGTCGCCGTGGACCGCCCCGTCCTCCTGGGCGATGGTGAGCACGTCGGCGAGGGCGGCCACCAGCTCGATGGCGGCGCGGCGGGGGAGCGGGTCCCGGCCGAGGAGGTCGGACAGGAGCACGCCCGGGGCGTCGCCCTCGTCGGTGATGATCTCGCCTTCGGAACCGGGTTCGCGGGTGTAGTAGAAGCTCACGGTGTCCCCTCGACCTGCTCCGCGCAGCATAGCCTTTCGCGGCGCGCGGGTCCCGCTTGCCGGCGTGGTTCCCGCGGCCGGCGCGGGGTAGGGGATGGCCATGTCCAAGGTCCACCTGCCCAAGGGAATGCGGGACTTCCTCCCCGCGCGCATGCACAACCGCCGCCGGGTGATCGAGACGGTGCGCGCCGTCTTCGAGCGCTTCGGCTTCGAACCGCTGGAGACGCCGGCCCTCGAGCGCATCGAGACGCTGCTGGGCAAGTCGGGCGAGGAAGCCGACCGCCTCATCTTCCGCGTCCTCAAGCGCGGCGAGGGCGGCCGCCGCGGCGAGGTCGACCTCGCCCTGCGCTACGACCTCACCGTGCCCCTGGCCCGGGTGGTCGCCATGCACCCCGAGCTGCCCATGCCCTTCAAGCGCTACCAGGTGCAGCCGGTGTGGCGGGCCGACCGCCCCCAGCGCGGGCGCTTTCGCGAGTTCTACCAGTGCGACGTGGACATCGTCGGCACCGCCAGCCCCCTGGCCGAGGCCGAGTGCCTCGCGGTGGTCGCCACGGCGCTCGACGCGCTGGGCTTCGAGGACTTCCGCATCCGGCTCAACGACCGCCGGCTGCTGCGCCGGCTGGCCGAGGCGGCCGGGGTGGCCGAGCGCGAGACCGAGCTGCTCGTCGCCATCGACAAGCTCGACAAGGTGGGCGAGGACGGGGTGCGCGCCGAGCTCGCGGGCCGGGGCTTCGATTCGTCCGCCGTCGACGCGGTCTTCGCGATGCTCCACGGCGGCGAGCTGCCCGGCGCCGGGCCCATCGAGGCCGCGCTCCGCGAGATCGCCGACGCCGCCGTGCTCCTCGGCGTGCCCGAGGGCCGGCTGGTCCTCGACCGCACCCTGGCCCGGGGCCTCGACTACTACACGGGCCCGGTCTTCGAGACGGTCCTCGACGCCCGCGACGCCGAGGGGCGGCCGGTGCGCGTCGGCTCGGTGAGCGGCGGCGGCCGCTACGACGGCCTCGTGGGCATCTTCTCGGGCCGCGAGATCCCGGCCGTGGGCGTGTCGCTGGGGCTCGAGCGCCTCATCGTCGTCATGGAGGAGCTCGGCATGCTCCCGGAGCCGGGCCCGGTCGCCCGCGTCCTCGTGACGGTCTTCTCGCCCGAGCTGCGCCCGGCCTCCCTCGAAGCGGTGCGCGCCTTCCGCGAGGCCGGCGTTCCGGCCGAGCTGTCCTTCGCCGAGGGAAAGCTCGGCAAGCAGTTCAAGGCCGCCGCCCGCCGCGGGCTGCCCTGGGTCCTCACCATCGGCCCCGACGAGCGAGAGGCGGGGGTGGTGCGCCTCAAGAACCTCGGCACCGGCGAGCAGGTCGCCCTGCCCCTGCCCGAGGCCGTCGCCCGGGTCGCCGGCGCGTAGCCGCCCCCTCAACCGGATCGCCTCCGGGGCCGTTCCTCCCGGACGAGGGCTCCGCCCGCCGGCTCCCCGCCGGCGGCGTCGGGCCCGCGGGAGCGGTCATGGATCGGTCGAACGACAGGCGTTGGCGGGTGAGCGCCCCGGGGTTGAAGCCGGTGGAGGTCGAGGCCCCGAACTGGCTGGCCGCGGTGGGCCTGGCCCTGGACCGCGCCGGGCGGGAGCCCGGCAACCTGGCCTGCGAGGTCCACGCCTCGGGCTCGGCGGTGGTCAACGACTTCCGGTCCCGCACCCGCTACGTCGTCGAGCCGGCGGAGGCCGCCATCCGGGAGCCGCGGGTGGTGGACCGCCGCGGCGCGGCCTGGAAGGGGACGCGGGCGCCCGCCCACGACGCCGCCAGCGCCCGGGTCTTCGACGGCGACCTCGCGGCGGACGAGACGGTGCGGATCCACGAGGCGGCCCGCCGCCGGCGGGTGGTGGCCCGGGCTTCGCGGGCCCCGGCCCCCGAGATGTCGCCGGCGCCGGCGGTGGCGCGCGAGGAGCCGGCGCCGGCGGTGGGGCGGGAGGAGCCCACCCCGGCGGTGGTGCGGGAGGAGCCGACCGAGCCCGTCCGGGCGACGAGACCGGCGCGCCCCACGGCCCCGCCGGTGCTGCGCCTGCCCGCCCGCCCGTCGGCCGAGCTGGCCGGGGAGGCCCCGGGCGCGCCCGCGGCGGAGGAGGCGCCCACCCGGCGCCTCCTCCGCCGC
>WGAH01000761.1 GCA_015489145.1 Deltaproteobacteria bacterium | reverse complement strand
GACGACACCTTTCCCTGCAACCTCGCCCGCTTCGCGCCGGATCACCTCGCGCGCCCCGCCCCCGGCGCCTTCGCCCTCCGCCTCGACGCCGACCCGGCCGTGCCCGCCGACGACCTGCCCGGCGGGGCGCTGCCCGCCGACGCCCCCCGGCCCTACCGCGGCGCCGGCCTCGAGACCGACCCCGACCGCTGGCCGGGCCTGCGCTACGGCCGCGTCGAGGCCACCCTGCGCGCCGCCCGGGGCTCGGGCCTCGTGACCGCCCTGTTCCTCTACCGCTTCGACCCGTGGCAGGAAATCGACCTGGAGATCCTCGGCCGCGACCCGACGCGGCTGCTGGTCAACGTCTACGAGAACCCCGGCGAGGCCGGCGACACCTACAACTACGGCTACCGCGGCACCCCGGCGACGGTCGACCTCGGCTTCGACGCCAGCGCCGCCGAGCACCGCTACGCCGTCGAGTGGGACCCGGGGGGGATGCGGTGGTTCGTGGACGGCCGCCTCGTCCACGCCCGCGCCGCCGGCCTCCCGACGCCGGTGCCCCACCTCCCGATGCGGATCTACGCGAACCTCTGGGCGAGCTGCTCCGAGGAGCTGGCCGGACCCGTCGATCCGGCGGCCCTGCCGGCGACGGCCACCGTCCGCGACCTCGCCGTGGCCCGCTGGCGCCCCTCGCTGCCCGACCGGCTGCACGACTGGTTCCGCCGCCTCGTCCTCGGCCCCGACTGGCGGGACCGCGCCCGCTGGATGCGCCCCCGCGCCGGCTGACCGCTCCTCACCGCGGGCAGCGCACCCGGTCGAGGCTGAGGAAGGGGTCGGCGAACAGGCGCTCCACGGCGCAGCCCCGGGCCTGGAGGCAGGCGACCTGCGGCGGGATGGCCGAGAACAGGTAGACCGGGCCGGCGCGGGCGGGCAGCTCGCAGGTCTCGTAGCGGGTCGTGGCGGCCAAGCGCGTGCCCGGCGGGGCGATGCGGGCGAGGGCGAGGAGGTTGCCGGGGTTGTGCCCCTCGCCGTTGCCGACGACGAGGGCGCCGGGCTCGATGCGGGCCGCCACCTCGGGCAGGTGGCGGCTCACCCCCTTGACCCAGGTGGGCGGCCCGGTCACGGCGGCGAGGCTGCTGGCGCCGGCGACGAGGAGCACGGCCGCGCCGGGCCCGCGCCGGCCGGGCGCCCCGAACAGGGGCGCGAGGAGGGGGGCCGCGACGAGCGCCTCCGCGAGAAGCGACAGGGTGAGGTAGCGGGTGGACAGCGAGCGAATGCCGCCGAGCAGCAGGTCGGGGCCGAGGGTGAGCGCCAGGGGGAGGGCGAAGGCGGCGCCGAGCAGGGCCAGGCCGGCCGGTTCCGGTCGCCGCGGGCCCGGCGCCCCGGCCGGCCGGTCGCGGGGAAGCCGGAGGAGGCCCACCGCCGTCGCGGCGAGCAGCGCCAGCGCGGCGGCGACGGCGGGGCCGCTCAGCGGGTGCTCGAAGTCGGCGCCGAGGTCGACGAAGGGGCGGCTGAGCGACAGGGCGGCGCGGCCGAGCAGGGTGCCGAGGGGCACGCGAATCTCGGCGGCCCAGGCCATCGCCGCGGCGACCCGCTCGCGGTTTCGCAGCACCGCGAGGCCCCAGGGCGCCACGAGCGCGGTGGCGCCGAGCAGGACGAGGCCCCCGGTCGCGGCCCGGCGCCGCCGCCCGAAGGCGACCAGCGCCATCCCCTCGGCGGCCACCAGGAGCGCGCCGTGCAGCGACAGGCCGAGGGCGGCGGCGGTGGCGAGGCCGTGGCGCGCCCACCCCCGCCCGGTTCGCAGGGCGCGCAGCAGCGCCCCGGCGCTCGCCATCATCGCCGCGGCCCACCAGGCGTACTCCCGCGCCTCCCGGGCGTAGAGCACGAAGAAGGGGGAGAGCGCGAGCAGGGCCGCCGCCGCCCGGCCCGTCGCCCGGTCCCGGTACAGCTCGCGGGCCGCCAGCGCCCCGGCGGGCAGCAGGAGCAGGCCGCCGAGCGCCCCGAGGAGCCGGATCGCCGCCACGTCGGCCCGCGCGGCTTCCCGCGCGTCGCCGCCCGCCCCGGCCGGGCGCGCCCGCCCGAGCAGGCCGAGCCACCCCCGCGCCGCCACGTAGAACAGCGGCGGGTGCTGCGGCTCGTCGCGGCCCAGCGCCGCCGCCACCGCCGCCGCGCCCCGCCCGGGCACCGGCGTCCAGGCCGGCGCCACCTCGGCCAGCGAGAACGGCTCGCCCGAGAGCACCCGGGGCCGCCAGTCCTCGGCGGCGTGGCCGCTCGCGAAGATCGCCGTGTAGATCTCGTCGTGCCAGGCGAGGTCGCGGCCGAGGCCCGCCGTCCGCAGCGCCGCCCCCGCGACGAGGATCGCCAGCCAGGTCCACGCGGGGCGGCGAGGGGTCAGGGCGGCCTCCCGGGCGCGCGGGGCTCCCGCGACGGGCTATCTTCTGGCCCGAAGGCGGGAGGTGACGTGCGCGACGAGGCGACTCTACCGGAGGCGACCCGGGACGAGGACGGCGGGGCCGGCGGTCGGCCGACGGTGCCGGCCCTGCTGCTGGCCTGGAACGCCCACGAGCCCGAGCGCGTCGGCGAGGTCGTGCTCCTCGGCGGCGGGCCGGCGACCTGGGAAATCGGCCGCGGCGCCGTCGAGCCGGCCCCGGGGAACCGCCGCGCCGTGTTCCTCCAGCAGCGCCCCCGGGCCAACCGGCGCCGCCCCCCCCTCGCCAACCCGCGCATCTCCCGGGTGCAGCTCCTCGCCCACGTCGACGCGGACGGCGCCGTCACCCTCGAGCGCCGCGGCCGGCTCCCCCTCCGCCACCGGGGCGGCGAGGTCGACCGCGTGCCCTGGCGCGAGGGCGGGGTCTACGCCCTCGGCCGGCAGCTCGTCTTCCTCGCCGTCCGCCGCCCCCTCGGGCTGCCGGCGCTGCGGGCCCGCGACGACGGCGCCCTGCACCCCTTCGGTGAACCCGACGAGGACGGCATCGTCGGCGAGACCCCCGTCCTGTGGGCCCTGCGCGACCGCCTCGCCTTCGTCGCCGCCGTCGCCGGCCACGTCCTCGTCCACGGCGAGAGCGGCACCGGCAAGGAGCTCGTCGCCCGGGCGATCCACGCCCGCTCGGCCCGGGGCCGCCACCCCCTCGTCGCCCGCAGCGCGGCGACGATTCCCGAGAGCCTCGTCGAGGCCGAGATGTTCGGCAACCGGGCCAACTACCCCAACCCCGGCATGGCCGAGCGCCCGGGCCTCGTCGGCCGCGCCCACGGCTCCACCCTGTTCCTCGACGAGATCGGCGAGCTGCCCGAGGCCCTCCAGGCCCGCCTGCTGCGCCTCCTCGACGCCGGCGGCGAGTACCACCGCCTCGGCGAGGCCCGCGCCCGCCACGCCGACCTGCGCCTCGTCGGCGCCACCAACCGCCCGCCGGAGTCCCTCAAGCCCGACCTCCTCGCGCGGCTGAAGCTCCGCGTCGCGGTGCCGCCCCTGCGCGAACGCCTCGGCGACGTGCCCCTCCTCGCCCGGCACCTCCTCCGAAGGGCCGCGGAATCCGACGACCTCGTGCGCCGCCGCTTCTTCGCCGAGGGCGACCCGGCGCGCCCCCGCCTCGCCCCCGAGCTCGTCGAGGCGCTCCTCGCCCACGCCTGGCCCACCAACGTCCGCGAGCTGGAGGG
>WGAH01000760.1 GCA_015489145.1 Deltaproteobacteria bacterium | reverse complement strand
GGCCGACCCCTTCGAGCGGCACTGGCACGCCTACGCCCTGGGCCGCGAGGCCGCGCGGCGCCTGCGGGAGGGCGCCGCCGTGACCCCACCGTCCGCCGGCGTGGCCGCCTCCGCGCCCGGCGCCTGGCTCGACGGGCTCGGCGAGGGCCTCGCGGACCTGGGTGACGGGGAAGGCGCCGGCCCCGCCTCGCTCCTCGTCGAGGTGGCGGCCGAGGCCGCGACGGTTCCCGGGCTTTCCGAGGCCGACCGGGCGCGGGTGCTGCGGGCCGCCGCCTGGAGCCGCCTCGACGGCCGGGCGGCGAGCTGGGCCCGCGGGCTGGGCGAAGGCGAGCCGGCGTGGGCCGCCGAGCGCGCCGCCCTCGCCGGGCTGCCGGTCCCGGCGCGCCGCGCCGCCTGGTGGGCCCTCGGCCGCCGGTGGGCCACGGCGCGCACGAGCCCCCTCGCCCCGCCGCGGGCGCTGGTCCTTCCCCACGGGGAGGCGGCGCCGGAAGCCTTCGTCGAGGGGCTGGGGCACGGCCTCGGCGAGTCCTGGGGTTCCAGCGAGGCGGTTCCCTGGCCCGAGGGGTTGCCCCGCGCCCGGGAGGCGGCCTTCCTGCGCGGCTGGACCGAGGGCGCGCGCCTCCGCTGGCTCCACCCGGTCCCGCGGCCGGCGCTGCGCTGATCCCTACCAGGCCCTCTGGGCCAGGAGCCGGCAGGTGCGGCTGTGCTCCTCCCACAGCGGCCAGCCGCTCGCCACGGCCATGTCCCCCTCCTCGGGAATCACGGCGCGGGCCGCCGGCCGGGCGAGGTGCCAGCCCACCACCCGGGCCATGGGCCAGCGCTCCCAGGCGTGCTCGGGCAGGTCGTGGAGCGACTTGCGCGCGGCGCCGGGCTGGTGCCCCGGCAGGCCCGCCGTGTCGGTCACGCCCTCGACGAGCCGGATGTAGAAGCCCGGGCCGTGCAGGTCGACGACCACCCGGCGGCGCTCGGAGCGCTCCTGGAGGGTGTCGCTCCCCCCGCGGGAGATCGCCTTGATGCGCCGGAAGCGCCGAACGCTCACCTCGCCGGCCACGACGAGCCGCAGGTCCTCGACGTCGACGGGGCTGGCCTTGGGGGCGTGTCCCGGCGCCGGCGGGTGAAGCCAGAGGGCCTCGTCGGCCACCATCAGCCGGCCGTCGGCGGCGAGGCCGAGGGCGGTGCGCGGCACGCCCAGGCCGAGGTAGTCCTCCCAGGAGGCCACCACGCTGGCCAGGCCGAGCTGCTCGCGCACCCGGGCCCGGGCGGCCTCGAGGGCCTCGCGGTCGCCGCCGCGCAGGGCCACGACCGGGTGCCGCTCCACGGCGTGCAGCCGGGCGGTGGGCAGGTCGATGCGGAGCGCGGCGGCCAGGCCCTCGGCGACGAACTCGTCGCCGGGCGGGTCGACGATGAGGGCCAGGGGCAGGCGGGGGCGGGAAAGGATGTCGCCGGGCTCGACGTGGAGGCGGCGCCGGGCCTGCTCGGCCGCCCGCAGGACCCGCAGCGTCGGCTGGAGCTCCCGGGAGGCCGCCTGCACGCGGTCGAGGGCGCGGGCGCCGTCGTCGGCGGACCAGGCATCCCGCGCCTCCTGGAGGAGGGAGGCGAGGCGCTCGAGGCGCGCGCCGGGATCCTCGTCGCCCCGACCCGCCAGGGCCTCGGCGACCGGCGCCACGTCGCCGCCCTTCATCGCGTCGCGGACCAGCTCGTCGAGCTCGTCGCCGCCGACGGGGGGAAGGGGCGCCATCGCGGCGCCACAGTAGAAGCAGCGGTCCCCGGAGGAGGGACTCGAACGACCACACTTGGGGCAGGTTCCAGGCATGGGAGGGAGTGTAGCGCCGGCGGCACGAGCCGTCCCGAGGGCCCGAAGGTCGGGCGGCCGGGCCGCCCTTGGAGCGCGGGGGAAGAACGACCCGACTTGTGTCGCACCAGGCGACACTTCTCCGCCTCTTCTCAAGATCGACCCGACTTGTGTCGCGCCAGGCGACACTTCTCGCCCTCTTCTCAAGATCGACCCGACTTGTGTCGTAGCATGGGCACCCCCGGCGTCGGGTGGCCCCGCTGTCCCGCCCGACGCGCTCCAGCCGCGAGACCACCATGCCCCTCCTGCACCTGACCTGGGCCGCCGAGCGCCGACAAACGCTGTTTCCGGACGTCGACCTGCTTCGCCGCGGCGTGCGGGCGCTCGACCGGACGCTCGGCGACAAGGCCCTGTTCTTCAGCATCGCGGACGACCACCTGCACGCGGTGGTCGACGCCGAGCCCCGCGTCGCCGGCTACCTGGGCAAGGCCCTGCGGCAGGCGATGCTCTCCGTGGCCCCGGATCGCCCGCTGCTGTCCGCCCACGTCCGCCCCGTGGAGGGCCGCGCCCACCTGCGCCACCTCGTGCGGAGCTACCTCCCCGGGCAGGTGACCCACCACGGACTGCGCGCCTCTCCGGCGCTCCACGAGGGGAGCGCCTTCCTCGACCTCGTCGGCGCCCGGGTCCTCGACCGCTTCTCGTCGGCGGCCCTTCGCCGCTGGCTCCCGCGCTTCCGCCTGCGCGAGCTGTTCCCGGCGGTGGGCCTCGAACCGCGCCGCCTCGAGCCGGTCGACCCGGCGACCATCGCCCGCCTCGGGCCCGCGCGCCTCGCGGAGGCCGCCCGGGCCGCCTTCGCCACGTCCGCCCGCGGCCGTACCCCGCCGGCGGTGGCCGCTCGCCAGGCCGCTGCGGTCCTCGCCGCGAAGACCGGGCTCCCCCTCCGGCAGCTCGCCGAGGAGTTCGGCGTGTCCACGCGCTCGGCGCAGCGCGACGCGAACCGGACGGTGGACGACCGGCACCTGCGGGCCGTTCGGACGCGGCTGGCCCTCGAGCTCCGGGAGCCGGCGCCGGTGGTCGCCGAGCCGCCGGCCCCGTGGGGCGAGGAGTGACGGTCTCCACCGGGTCGGTACCCCGGAGGCGCAGCCGGCATCCCGATGGTCCCCACCGCGTTGCGGGTCCGCCGGGGGGGCGCGATACTGGCGCCCCTCAGCCCGGAGCGCCCCCGTGACCCTGATCGCCCTCGTCCTCGCCGCCCTGCCCGACGCCCACGCCGCCGCCTACTACTTCCTCGACGCGGGGAACCGGGGCATGGCGCGCGGCGGCGCCTTCATCGCCGGCGCCGACGACCTGAGCGCCCAGTACTACAACCCCGCCGCCCTCGTGCGCCTCGACCGGCCGCAGCTCTACCTCAACGCCTCGCTGGTCAACCAGGCCGTGCGCTTCACCCGCTCCGACAACTACGGCGAGGACCCGGACCGCGACCCGGACTGGCCCACCGCCACCAACGAGGGCCCGCCGATGTTCATCCCGACCTTCGGCTTCGCGACGAAGCTCGGGCTCGAGGACTGGACCTTCGCCGTCGGCTTCTACCCGCCCTACGCCCCGGACATGGAGTACGACCCGAACGGGCCGCAGCGCTACACGCTCACCGACTCGCTGCTGTGGCGCCTCAACGCCGGGCCGAGCGTGGCCTGGCAGCCGCTCCCGTGGCTGGCGGTCGGGGCCGGGCTGGAGTGGTCGCTGGTGCGCGCCGAGCAGGACCTCACGATCTCGCTGTGCATGGACGACCTGAGCGACGACCTCGAGAACCGCTGCCCGGAGGACTACTACTCCCACGAGCAGGCCGAGAAGCCCGCGGAGGAGAACCCCACCCAAAACGACGTCGGCATCGCGATGAAGATGATCGACCCGGTCACGATGAACTGGAACGCCGGGCTGCTGGTGCTGCCGACCCCGTGGCTGGCCGTGGGCTTCAGCTACCAGCCGCCGATCCGGGTCGAGGGGAAGGGCAGCATCGCCGCCACCTTCAGCGAGGACCACTGGCTGGTCAACGAGCCCTACAGCATCCTCGACGGACGCGAGTTCCAGGACGACGACATCACCGTGACCCTGAAGATGCCCGCCATCGCCCGGCTCGGCGTCGCGGTGCGGCCCACCGAGCGCCTGGAGGTCGAGCTGGCCGGCGTCTGGGAAGGCTGGCACGCCACCGAGGAGGTCCGCATCAGCGACGTGGACCTGGTGCTCACCCACGACCCGGACAACAACCTCGTCGACGAGGACATCGTCGTGACGGACGACGTCGTGCTGCCCGCCGGCTACCGCGACGCCTGGAGCGCGCGCCTCGGCGGCGAGTGGACCTTCGAGCGCCCCTACTCGGCCCGCGCCGGGCTGTTCTGGGAGTCGAGCGCCGTGCCGCCGGAGACGCAGGGCGTCACCGTGGTGGACGGCACCAAGCTCGGGGGTGCGGCCGGCGGGTCCGCCCGCATCGGGCGCCGCGTCTCGCTGGACGCGGCGGTGCTCTACAGCCGCATCCTGCCCCGCACGATCACCGACAGCGAGATCCGCGCCATCGAGATTCCCGTCAACGTGCTCGACGTGCTGAGCTCCCCGGACGGCGTGCCGCCGATCCCGATCAACGACCAGGGCGCGGTGGTGGGCAACGGGCGCTTCGAGGCCTCGATGCTGATGTTCAGCCTCGGCGCGACGGTCTACTTCGGCGCCTGAGGCGCGGCGGCGGCCGCGTCGGGGCGGGTGAGCTCGAAGATCCCGACGATCTCGAACTCGCCGCCCGGCGGGAGGCCGGTGTCGTCCGCCGGGGTGGCCTCGGGCTCGTCGACCTCCGCCGGCCCCCAGGCCAGGTCGCCGGTCCAGGTCTCGGCGTCCTGGATCGCGGCCTGGAAGGTGAGGACCGTGTCGCCCCAGTCGCCCTTCTCGATGTTGACCGGCCGGGCGGTGCCCTGCACGGTGCCCAGGGCGATGGAGCCGCTGACCCGGGCGGTGGTGATGAAGCTCGCGTACCAGGTCAGGCGCATCGTCTCGTCGAAGCGCCCGTCGTCGGTGACCACCGTGGTCGGCGTGACGAAGCTGTATTCCGGCGGGCAGTCCTCGGGCTCGGCGCCGTCGGGACCCTCCCACTCGTAGTAGACGACCTGGGCCTCGAGGGCGTCCTCGGAGTAGTCCACGGCGATGGGCGTGCCCTCGTCCTCCGGGGTGCCGGTGTCGCCGGGCCCGGGCGCCGCGAGGGTGCCCGCCCAGCTCCCGGCGAGCTGGTTGAGCACCGCCCGCAGGGAGAAGTCGAAGTCGTCGGGGGCCACGTCGAAGGACTCGAGGGCGACGCTGCTCGTCGGCACGCACTGCCCCTGGGGAGCCGGCTCGCCGGTGTCGGCCCCGGTATCCCCGGAGCCGCCGCCGTCCGAGGAGGCGCCGCCGTCGCCGGTGTCGCCGCCGCCGTCGCCCGCCTGGCCGTTCGAGCCGCCCTTGTCGTCCTTCTTGCCGGAGCAGGCCGCCAGCCCGAAAACCAGCGCCGCCGCGAAGAACCCGTACCGTGCGTTCATGGAACCCTCCCTCGACGCCGACACTCTACCCGCACGAAAAGGCGTTGACCCGCGGCGCGCGCCCGCGCCAGCGCCCGCTCACCCGGGCCGCCCCCTCGGCGTCGGCATCCACGTCGATGGGACCGAAGGGCGTCGGGAGGTCGCGGGCCCGCCGCAGGCCCCGCAGCACGTCGAGGGTGCCGCGCCCCACCCGGACCAGGTCGAGGACGAGGAGCAGGAACAGCGCGGCCGACAGGCCGTCGTCGCCCTCGAACATCGCCCCGCGCGCCGGGTGGCGCACCGTGGGCAGGGCGCCCGTCGAGGAGGCCAGCGCCGCCACCTGCCGGATCGCCTCGGCCACCTCCAGCCCCCGCCCCTCGACCCGGGCCTCCACGGCGAGGAGCAGGGCGGTGAGCCCGACGTGGGCGCCGCCCTGGAAGAGCACCCCGCCGCCGTACCAGTGCCGGCGCCGCACGTGGTCGAGGGTCCCGACCACGCCCGGGTGTTCCGGCGGCAACAGGCCGAGCCAGGCCGCGGCGAGCATGCCCGCCGCGGCGCCATCGGCGGCGCGATCCTCGGTGGCCGACCAGGGGGGCGGGCCGAAGGCGTCGGCCAGGCCCTCGCGAATGCGCCCGCCGGCCAGCGCCCAGGCGTCGCGCCGGTCGGAGACGTGGCGCAGGGCCGCCGCCCCGGCGAGGAGGGCCGCCGCCCGCCAGGTGGCGCTCCAGCGGCGGCTGCCCTCGGGGCCGACGAGGTAGCTGCCGCCGGGGCCGAGTTCGCGCTCGGCGAGGCGGTCGAGGAGGCGGGACCAGGGGCCGAGGTTGGCGTGCAGCCAGGCGGAGTTGCCCGTCCACTGCACGAAGGTGGCCGCCGCCCAGGCGAGCACCGCCGGCTCCTCGGCCTCGGCGGCGCCGCCGAGGCTGCCGTCGCGCCGGACCCGGCCGAGCCAGCGCTCCAGGCGGTCGCCGGCGCGACGGTGGAAGCCCAGCCGGGCCAGGGCCACGGCGCCGAGCTCGCCGGCGAGGCCGGGGCGGGCCGGGCCGAGGAGCAGGCGCAGGCGCGCCGCCTCGACGATGCGCTGGGGGCCCTCGACCTCGAGGGTGGAGCCGGCTTCCAGGATGCCCGCGCGGTCGGCCTTGGCGCCGGACCACAAGGAGCGGCCGCTCGTGCGGACCAGGGCGGCGGGCGTGCCCGGCGGCGGCGCCACCACCGCGAGGCGCGAGAAGGGCTCGCCCGGCGCCAGCGAGGTGCGGTAGACCTCGACGGCGCTCGCCATGCCGGCCGGGCAGCGCACGTCGAGGCGCCCGGGCCGGCGGGGAACCTCGCCGTGGGCCCGCCCGGCGAAGCGGTGCCAGGGGTCGGGCGCGCCGCGCCGGCCGAGGAGGACCTCGTCGCCGCTGTGGGCCAGGGCGAGCAGCGGCACGCCGTCGGCCGTCCACAGGCCGTCGGCGTCCCGGGCGAGGTGGAAGATCGGCGCCGCCCCCTCCATGCCGGCCGGGCGGATCGCCACCCCCAGCCGGGCCGGCCGCGGCGCCGGGCCGTCGAAGGTGAGGCGCATGTGCAGCGCCCAGGCCAGCCGGCCCTCGAGCACCACCGGCCAGTGGTGCAGCTCCAGGAGCAGGTGGCCCCGGCGGCAGCGGGTGATCACGCCGAAGACCTCGTCGCTGCGGCGCTGCTCCAGCTCGAAGCGCCCGGCGGCCTCCTCGCCGCGCTCGTCCGGCCGGCGGCCGACCGGCCAGGCCCGGCGCCCCTCGGCCACCCACACCGTCACCGCCGGCCCGTCGTCCACGCCGATC
>WGAH01000759.1 GCA_015489145.1 Deltaproteobacteria bacterium | reverse complement strand
GGACTCCGACTGCGCCGGCGACGACGACTACGACGCCGACAAGGACGGCTACGTCCCCGACGCCTACGTCGGCGAGGCCACGCTCTACGTCGAGGGCTCCGGCGCGCTGCCCGGCGGCGACTGCGACGACGCCGACGCCGCGGTGCTCCCCGGCGCCGTCGAGACGCTCGACGACGGCGTCGACCAGGACTGCGACGGCGGCGACAGCACGTTCAGCATGTCCGGTCCCGAGGGCTTCCTCTCCGCCTACGACACCTTCACCTGGTCCGGGGCCCACGACCTGCGCGTCCACCCCCACGGCTCCACCGTCACCTTCGGGCTCGCCGCCGGCGAGCTGAGCTACGGCCTGGAAGGCGACCTGGCGACGGTCTACGACGGCGCCTTCGCCTTCGCCTTCACGCCCTCCGCCACCGCCGAGGCCGGCGCCGACCTCGACTTCGTGCAGTGGTACGGCAGCAGCGTCGACCTGAGCAACAGCCTGACCCCGGGTCACGACCTCGTCGTCACCGACGACGCGATCTTCGGCGCCATCGGCGTCCAGACCACCAGCAGCAAGCGCTACCTCGTCATCGGCGGCCTCGACCTCGCCAGCGGCCACACCTTCACGGCCAGCACCTACATCCTCGCCAGCGGCGGCGCGAGCTACGAGGACTTCTCCGACCTGTCGATCTCGGTGGACGACGCCGGCGACGTCGTGGTCGTCGCCTGCGACGGCCCCGCCGGCGACGTGGCCCAGCTCATGTGGGGCTCGAGCGCCGCCCTCATCGCCAACGACACCAGCGGCATCCAGGGCGAGAAGCTCAGCGGCTTCTCCGTCGACCAGTGCGCGGTGGTCCCGGGCAGCAGCGGCCCCGTCGAGGTCCTCACCACCACCGGCACCGGGGTCGACCGCTACACCCTCGACCTCGACGCCACCGAGATCACGCCCACCCTCGACGCCTCCTGGACCGACCTCGAACCCGCCGACATCGCGCCGGTGCGCGACTCGGCCCTCGGCCCGTGGACCGTGATCCCCGACGCAGCCGCCCGCTCGATCGTCCTCGTCGACCGCTCCGACTCCGAGACGGTCCTGGCCGTCGGCACCGATCCCATCGCCGCCCAGGGCACCTGGGACGCCGCGAACGACCGCCTCGTCATCGGCTACATCGACGGCTCCGGCGACGCCCACCTCCTGCTGGGCACCCCCACCGCCGGCTGGGACAGCTACGACGTGAACGCGCCCTTCTCCGGCGCCGAGGAGATCGCCGTAGCCGTCGATCCCGACGGTTCCACCCTGTTCCTCGGCCTCCTCGGCGGCGACCGCCTCGCCTTCGGCCTCGCCCGGCTGCCCTGAAGAAGCCGGCGCTCAGGGGGCCTCGGCGGCGCCGTCGGCCGGGTCCTCGTCGGCCCGGATCGCCACGAAGCGGCGGGTGCGGGTGCCCGCCCCGTCGACGGCCTCGACGAGCACCAGGGTGGTGCCCTCCTCGACCGGGGCCTGGATGCGGGCGTCCAGGCGCGGCCCGTCCCCGGGGCTCCAGTGGATCTTGTCGCCGCGAACCCAGGCCAGCAGCTCGGAAATGCCGTCCTCGTCCTCGGCGCGGACGCGCAGCTCGACCGGGCCGGGCCGGGCGACGAGGGGCGCCTCGACGCTCAACCGGGGCTCGGCCACCCGCACCGCCTCCCCCTCCGGCGGCAGGCGAAGCGGCATGCGCGCCACCCGGCCGTGGACCTCGGCGTCCACCCGCAGCTCCACCTCCGGGGCCCGCGCCTCGTCGAGCTCCCGGAGGCGGATGTCGGCCCGCTGGGGCTCGCCGGGGCGCAGCACCGGGATGAGCGCCTCGCGGTCGAGGAGCTCCACGGTGTCGTCGTCGGGCAGGGCGAAGCGGAGGCGCACCTCGGTCAGCAGCTTCCGGCCGAGGTCCTCGAGGGTGATCTCCGCCCTGTCGTGGTCGTCCTCGGGCACCAGGCGCACCGTGGCCGCCACGGGCGGCGGCGGGTTGCCCTCGATGCGGAACAGGGTCGGCGCGCCCTCCGCCGGCGGGCGGCGGTCGGCGAGAACCCGCACGTCCACCCGGTCCTCGCGGGAGGGCTGGTCGTCGTCGATCGCGACGACGGCGCTGCCCGCCCCCTCGCCCCCGGGCGGCAGGTAGCCCACCGGCAGCGTGAGCCCGTTCCAGGGCAGGCGCCGGTCGTCGGCGGACAGCACCACGGCCACCCGGTAGAGCGGGGCGGGGCCGAGGTTTCGCACCGTCGCCCGCACCTCGACCTCGGAGCCCGCCACCGGGCGGTCCACCACCTCGACGCGGGTCTCCACCCGGGGCGCCGGCCCGGGCTCGTCCGCCGGCCGCCAGTCGAGGCCCCGCCAGGCGAAGGTGCGCTGGAGGCGCGCGTCCTCCTCGCGCTCCAGCTCGCCGAGCACCGCCTCGACGGCCGCCAGCCCGCTGGCCCGGTCGGCGCCCCGGGCCCGCAGCGCCACCCGCCGCGCCACCTCCAGGGGGAAGTCGCCCCGATCCTCGGGGGGACGGGTGCGGCCGTCGGGATCGGCAGCCCGATCCGCCTCGGTGAGCCCCGACAGCTCGCGCCAGCCCGGGCGCTCGTCCACCCAGAGCAGGTCCGGCGCCTCGGCGTCCTCCCGGTCGAGGCCGGGCATCTCGACGCCCCCGCGCTTGAACACCACCGGCTCGAGGGCGAGGTCGGGGTCGAGGCCGTGGCCGGTCTCGATGGGGGTGTCGCCGGCGACGAGGTACTGCGCCACGGTGAGCTTGAACCGCACCCGCCGGTCGTCGTCGCCGGGGCGCAGGGTGAACAGCTTCTGCACCGTGCCCTTGCCGTGGGTGCGCTCGCCGACGAGCACCGCCCGGTCGAGCAGCGCGAGGGAACCGGCGAGGATCTCCGAGGCGCTCGCCGAGCGGCGGTCGACGAGGACGACGAGGGGCACCTCGGGCTCGGTGCCGTCCGGGTGGGCCCGGTACTCCCGGAGGAGGTTGTCGACCCGCTGCCCGTCGGGCCCGGCCGTGCGGATCACCATGCCCTCCTGCAGGAACAGGTCGGCGCTCCGGCAGGCCTGGATCATCGAGCCGCCGGAATTGCCCCGCAAGTCGAGCACGATGCCCTTGAGATCCGGCGCCTGGGCGCGCAGCTCGGCGAGGCCGTCCGCCAGCAGGCGGGCCGTGTGGTCGCTGAAGTGGTCGATGGCGAGCACCCCGACGTCGCCGGGCAGCAGGCGGGCGTCCACCACCGGGATGACGATGCGGGCGCGCTCGAGGACGAGCTCGAGGGGCTCGGCCTCGCCGGCCCGGGCCAGCGAGAGGCGCACGGTGGTGCCCTCGGGGCCGCGAATGCGCGAGACCGCCTGCTTCACGCTCATGCCCACGGTGCTCACGCCGTCGATGCGGAGGATGCGGTCGTCGCGCCGCAGGCCGCCGCGCTCGGCGGGGCTGTCGGGAAAGACGTCCTTGACCGTGAGCGCCCCGTCCACGAGGCCGATGCTGGCGCCGATGCCCGACAGCCGCCCCTGGATGCGCTCGTCGAAGCGCTCGAGGCGGGCCCGGGCGAGGATGGAGCTGTGCCGGTCGAGGGCGTGGGCCAGGCCGGTCAGCAGCGCCACCTGCAGGTCCACCCCCTCGGGAATCGGCCCGGGACCGCGCCGGATGGCGCCCTCCAGCCGCGCCAGCGCCGGGGCGAGGTCGGCGGCGTCGGGGCGTCCCTCGGCGTCGACGCCCAGCGAGACCACCGCGAAGTCCCCGTCGGTGCCGTGGGCGAGGTGCACCACGCCGTCGCGGGTGTCGGCGATCAGCCAGGGCACGACGTCCTCGGCCTCCTCGGCGGCCTCGGACAGCGCCGCCGCCGGGTCGAACTCGGCCGCCTCCAGCCAGCGCTGCCGCACGAGCGCGACCGCGCGCCCGTAGATGCCGTCGTCCGCCGCGCGGGCGACGGTCAGCAGGCAGAGGACCAGCGACAGCAGGGAGGCCATGGGCACCACTCGGGGGGGCTGCCTCGTCTCTACCCCGTCCACCCGGATACCGGGTAGCTTCTTCCCGCACGCCCCCCTTTCAGGCAGAACCATGCAGCGCACGCACCTCCGCGCCACCCTCGAGGCGATCTCCCGCGGCGAGACCAGCGTCGACGAGGCCCTCGAAGCCCTCGCCGGCTTTCCCGAGCTCGCCCTGGACTACGCGCACATCGACACCCACCGCCCCCTCCGCACCGGCCAGCCCGAGGTGGTCTTCGGCCAGTCCAAGACCGCCGAGCAGGTCGCGGGCATCCTCGAGGCGCTGCGGGAACACGGCCAGGACGGCCTGGTCACCCGCCTCGACGAGGCCAAGGCGGCCGCGATCCGCGACCGCCTGCCCGAGGCGACCTGGCACCCGGTGGCCCGGGTCCTCCACCTGCGCGCCGGGCCGCCGCCGGAGCCCGTCGGCCTCATCTCGGTGATCACCGCGGGCACCAGCGACCTGCCCGTCGCCGAGGAGGCCGCCGTCGTCGCCGAGGCCCTCGGCGACCGGGTGCAGCGCATCTACGACGTCGGCGTCGCCGGCATCCACCGGCTGCTGGGACGCCTCGACCGGCTGCGCCGGGCCCGGGTCCACGTCGTCGTCGCGGGCATGGAGGGCGCGCTGGCCAGCGTGGTGGCCGGCCTGGTCGACCGGCCGGTGATCGGGGTGCCCACCTCGGTGGGCTACGGCGCCAGCTTCGGCGGCCTCGGCGCCCTCCTCGGGATGCTCAACGCCTGCGCCCCGGGCATCAGCGTCGTCAACATCGACAACGGCTTCGGCGCCGCCATGCAGGCCTCCCTCATCAACCGGATGGCGCCATGACCGCCCGGCTGCTCTACGTGGACCCCGCCGGCGGCGTCGCCGGCGACATGCTCTGCGCCGCCCTCCTCGACCTCGGCCGGCGCCTCGGCGCCTTCGACCTCGACGACATCCTCGCCGACCTGGCCCCCCTCGGGCTCCCCGGCTGGTCGGCCCGGGTCGAGTCCGTCCGCCGCGGCGGGCTCGCCGCCCTGCGCTTCGTCGTCGAGGCGGCCGAGCACCACCACCACCGCACCTGGGCGACGATCCGCCCCATGCTCGACCGCCTGCGCCCGGGCGTCCGGGATCGCGCCCGCGCCGCCTTCGCGGCGCTGGCCCGGGCCGAGGGCCGCGTCCACGGCGTCGATCCCGAGGCGGTCCACTTCCACGAGGTCGGCGCCGTCGACTCCATCGTCGACACCTGCGCCGCCGCCGCCGCCCTCGACCGCCTCGGGGTGGCGCGCCTCCTCGCCGGCCCGCTCCCGGTGGCGCGGGGCACCGTCCACACCGCCCACGGTCCCATGCCCCTGCCCGCCCCGGCCACCCTCGCCCTCCTCGAGGGCTGGCCCCTGCGCCCCGGCGAGCCCGGGGTCGAGCAGGTCACCCCCACCGGCGCCGCGCTCCTCGCCGCCCTCGGCGAGCCCGGCGAGATCCCCGCCATGCGCCTCCTCGGCAGCGGCACCGGCGCCGGCTCCCGCGACCCCGAGGGTCGGCCCAACGTGGTGCGCGTCCTCCTCGGCGAGGCCGCCGGCGCCTCCGCCGACGGCACCCCGGAGACGGTCGTGCAGCTCGCCGCCCAGGTCGACGACATGACCGGCGAGCAGCTTCCGGCGGCGCTGGCCGCCCTGCTCGACGCCGGGGCGCTGGACGCCTGGGCGACGCCGGTACACATGAAGAAGGGCCGGGCGGGGCTCCTCGTCGAGGCCCTGGCGGAGCCGGCCGCCGCCGAGGCCGTCGAGCGCGCCTTCCTGGAGCACACCACCACCTTCGGGGTGCGCCGGCACCCCGTCCACCGGCGGGTGCTCGACCGCTCCTTCGAGACCGCCCGCACGCCCTGGGGGCCGGTGCGGGTGAAGGTCGGCCGCCTCGACGGCCGCCGGGTGCAGGCCAGCCCGGAGCACGCCGACCTCGCGGCCATCGCCCGGGCTACCGGCCTGCCCCTCCATCGCGTACACTCCCACGCCATGGCCGCCTGGCACCGGGCCGACCCCGAGGCGCCGGCCCCGCGAGGAGAGGAATGAGTCGCTTCGCCCCGCTCGGCAGCCTCCCCGCCCCCGTCGAGGCGCACCTGCGGGAGGCCGGCTTCACGGCCGATCCCCAGGCGCCGGTGGGCCTGGTGTGGCTCGCCGACGCCGAGGCCCACGAGGCGGTGCGGGGCGCCCAGCGCAGCGGCCGGGTCTTCCTGGCGCTGGTGCCCGCCGGCGGCGACCCGGAGGCCGCCGCCCGCTCCGGCGCCGCCGACGTCCTCGTCTGGCCCGACCAGGCCACGGCCCTCGCCCAGCGCCTCCGGCTGGCGGACCGCTGCTGCCGCACCTGGGAGCGGCGCCTTCGCGCCCAGGAACGCCGGGCCCGCCGCGCGATCGACGAGCTGGCCAGCACCCAGGACCTGCTGGGCCGCCTCATCGAGGCCACCCCCAACCCGGTCATGGCCGCCGACACCCGCGGGCGCGTCCTCGTCTTCAACCGCGCCGCCGAGCGCGCCCTCGGCTACACCTCGAGCTGGGCGCGCGACCACATGCACGTCACCGACGTCTACGCCGACCCGGCCACGGCCCGGGAGGTCCTCGGCCACATCCGCGCCAGCCCCAACGGCATCGTCGAGAACCTCGAGGTGCGCCTTCGCAGCCGCACCGGCGAGCACTTCCCCGTCTACCTGAGCGCCGCCGAGGTCTACGCCGCCGACGGCATCCCCATCGCCACCGTCGGCGTCTTCCTCGACCGCCGGCAGGAACTCGACCTGCGCCGCCGGCTCGAGGAGACCACCCGCCAGCTCATCCAGAGCGAGCACCGCCGCAGCCGCATGACCAGCGCCGCCGAGGCCGCCGACGAGATCAACCAGCCCCTCACCAGCGTGATGGGCTTCCTCGAGCTGATCGGCATGCGCGGCGACCTGCCCGAGGACGTGCGCGACCGGGTGCGCCGGGCCTACGCCCAGCTCGAGCGCCTCGCCGACATCGTGCGCGCGCTGCACGAGCACAGCCGGGGCGGCGGCGCCCTCGACCAGCCGG
>WGAH01000758.1 GCA_015489145.1 Deltaproteobacteria bacterium | reverse complement strand
GGACCAGGGCGCGGGCCTCGGCGGGATCGAAATCGCCGACGATGGACAGGGTGGCGTTGTTCGGCAGGTACCAGGTGCGGAAGAAGGCCTTGACGTCGTCGAGGGTGGCGGCCTCGATGTCCTCGTGCCGGCCGATGGTGGGCACGTGGTAGGGGTGCCCCGGCGGGTAGAGGTTCTCGAAGAGCCACACCCACACCATGCCGTAGGGCTGGTTCTCGTAGCGCTGCCGGCGCTCGTTGCGGACCACGTCCTTCTGGTTGTCGAGCTTGGCCTGGTCGAGGGCGGGCAGCAGCCAGCCCATGCGGTCGCTCTCGAGCCACAGGGCCAGGGGCAGGTACTCGGCGGGCACGCCCTCGAAGTAGTTGGTGCGGTCGAAGTTGGTCGAGCCGTTGATGCGCGCGCCGACCGCCTGGAGCGGCACGAAGTAGTCGTCGTTCATGTGGGCCGAGCCCTGGAACATCAGGTGCTCGAAGAGGTGGGCGAAGCCCGTGTGGCCGGGGCCCTCGCCGCTGTCGAGGGTGTGCTCGTCCTTGGAGCCGACGTGGTACCAGATGTTGACCCAGACGAAGGGCACGGAGTGGTCCTCGCTGAGGATCACCTCCAGGCCGTTGTCGAGGGTGAAGCGCTCGAAGGGAATCGCGACGGTTCCGGCGTCCGCGGCGGGCGCCGCCTCCGTCGGCGCGGCCGTCTCCGCCAGGGCCGGCGCCGCCGCGCCGAGCCACGCTGCCCACATCCACGCGGTCATGCTCGCCTCCTGTTCCGCTGGCCCTAACGGGCCTTCCCGGGGCGGTCACCCGGCGCGGCCGCTCGCGGCCCTTGACGCCCCCGTCGCGTCGGGGCAGGTTGGGGGCATGAACCGCGCACCCACCTCCACCGGCGCTGTCCTGGCCCGCCGCGATGTCCTCGCGGGCCGGCGCTGGTGGTGGCCTCGCCCGTAGGGCGGGTCGCTCGGTCCTTCCACCGCCGCGAACCGCCCTGCGGGCTCGCGGCATCGTCGGTTCGATGAGGGCGCCACGCGCCCGCCCGCGGCTCGCGGGGCAGCGGCTCCACCCCAGGAGAAAGCCGTGAAGTCCCTCCAGATCACCCTCCCCGCCGACGAACTGCCCCGCAACTGGCTCAACCTCGCCGCCGACCTCGACGTTCCGCCGCCCCTCCACCCGGCCACCGGTGAGCCCGTCGGCCCCGACGACCTCTCGCCCCTGTTCCCGATGGCCCTCATCGAGCAGGAGGTGAGCCGGCAACCGGAGATCCCGATCCCCGAGCCCGTGCTGGAGAAGCTGTCGCGCTACCGGGCCACGCCGCTGGTGCGGGCGCGCGGGCTGGAGGAGGCCCTCGGGACGCCGGCGCGCATCTACTACAAGTACGAGGGCGTGAGCCCCACCGGCAGCCACAAGGCGAACACCGCGCTGGCGCAGGCCTGGTACAACGCCCAGGAGGGGGTGAAGCGCCTGACCACCGAGACCGGGGCCGGCCAGTGGGGCACGGCGCTGTCGCTGGCGGCGGCGCAGTTCGGCCTCGAGTGCCTGGTGTTCATGGTGCGCGTCTCCTTCGAGCAGAAGCCCTACCGGCGCATCGCGATGCAGACCTACGGGGCGCGCTGCGTGCCGAGTCCCTCGCCGGACACCGCGGCCGGCCGCGCCGCCCTGGCCCGCGATCCCGACACCCCGGGCAGCCTCGGCATCGCGATCAGCGAGGCGGTGGAGGTGGCGGCCTCGGACCCGGACACCCGCTACGCCCTCGGCAGCGTGCTCAACCACGTGCTGCTCCACCAGACCGTCATCGGCCTGGAGGCCCGGCGGCAGCTCGAGATCGCCGGGGAGCGGGCGGACGTGGTGGTGGGCTGCGTGGGCGGCGGCAGCAACTTCGCCGGCCTGTCCTTCCCCTTCCTGCGCGACCGCTTCGCCGGGGCCGACCTCCGGGTGGTCGCCGCCGAGCCGGCGAGCTGCCCGACGCTCACCCGCGGGGTCTACGGCTACGACCACGGCGACACCGCCGGGCTCACGCCGCTCATGCCGATGCACAGCCTCGGCCACGACTTCGTGCCGCCGCCGATCCACGCCGGCGGGCTGCGCTACCACGGCGCCGCGCCGCTGGTCAGCCACCTCGTCGAGCGGCGGCAGGTGGAGCCGGTGGCGGTGGACCAGGTGGAGGCCTTCGAGGCCGGCCGCCTGTTCGCCCGCGCCGAGGGCATCATCCCGGCGCCGGAGTCCAACCACGCCGTCGCCGCGGCGATTCGGGAGGCCCGCCGCGCCGCGGAGGAGGGGCGCGAGCGCGTCGTCCTGTTCGGGCTCTCGGGGCATGGCCTCGTCGATCTCGCGGCCTACGACGCCTTCCTCGACGGGCAGCTCCGCCGTCACGCCCTCGAGGAGGCCGTCGTGGAGCGCGCCCGCGCGAGCGTCCGGCCCGTGCGCGGCTGAGGTGAAAACCCCCCGGCCGGCGCGCCGACCGGGGGGCCACCCCTGGCGAGGTCGGGGGTCGGGCGGCCGATCCGCCCTTCCCCCGAGGGGCTACAGCGGCATCGGGTTGGTCAGGCCCAGCGCGTCCCAGTCGAGCACCGAGTCCGTCTCGGAGTGGCAGTCCGCGCACTCGAGGGCGCCGTCCTTGACGATGCCGTGGCTGATCGAGAAGCGGTCGGTGCGCTCCTGGAAGTCGCCGGCCCACTCGCCCGGCACGTCGGGCAGGTGGTAGTCGTCCTTGTCGGCCTGGAAGGCGTCGAGGTAGCTCGAGTACGCGCTGCGGCCGGCGGAGGTGGCGGCCTCCATGCTGCCGGCGACGAAGATCTTGCCCCACTTGACGGGGATGACGTTGCCGTCCGGGTCGACGGGCTGGTTGAAGACGCCGGTCTTGAACGGGAAGATGCGGCCGGTCTCGGCGGTGCCGTTCGGGTCGATGGGCAGGGTGGCGGTGCCGTCGAACCACAGGTAGTCGATGCGGAAGTCCTCGGGGAACTTCGTCATCGACACCGTGTAGAGGTCCATGCCCTCCGAGGAGCAGTCCTCGCCGGAGCACGCCACCTCGCTCCAGTCCTTGTAGGTCACGCCGCCCTTGGAGGTGGCGTGGCAGGTGGTGCAGGCGACGGTGGCGACGTGGTCGTCGTAGGTGTCGCCGTGGGGCTCGGTGCCGTGGCAGGTCTCGCAGCCCAGCTCGTCGGTGACGTTGTCGTAGGCGGTGAGGTCGTTGTTGAACCACCGCTTCATCTGGTGGTTGCCGGCGCTGTGGCAGTCGGAGCAGGTGATGCCGGCGTCGTAGTGGACGTCGGTGCCCGGGCCGATGCCGACGCCGCGCTTGAAGTTGTACATCACCCCGTCGATCTCGCTGGCGCCGCCGCCGGCCTTGGCGTGGCAGCGCAGGCAGGTGTCGCTGGTGGTGGGGCCGACGGTCTTCGCCGCGTCGGTGTAGACCGAGAAGTCGAAGACCCCGTCCACCTGGGGCACGGCGTAGACGACCTTGGCGCCGCTGCTGTTGGTGACCGGCTCGCCGTCCTGGGTGGCGACGTAGAACTTCCGCGTGTAGTCCTGGGCGTGGCAGACGAGGCAGTCGACGTTGTAGGTGAGCTCGTCCTCGGAGGCGTCGTCGATGGTGCCGCCGTAGAAGTTGTAGGGCTTGATGCCGATGCCGACGTGGCACTTGGCGCAGCCGCCGGGCTTGTCCACGTAGTCGGTGCTCTCGTCGTCCTTGAGCGCGCCCATCCAGTTGATCTGGGCGACCGAGGAGGGGAAGCCGCAGAGCTTCCAGAACTTGCCGGTGTAGGAGAAGTCGACCGGGTTGCCCTCCTCGTCGTAGAGGTAGTCCGCGGGCAGCTCGGCCGAGAACTTGTAGTGGGTGGTCTGCATCACCTCGTCGAGGGCGTCGGGGTGGCAGGCCAGGCAGGTCTGGGGGCCCTCGTAGACGTCGATCAGCTCGGCGTGGTCGACGTCGGTGTCGGTGTCGGTGTCCGCGTCCGCGTCGGCGTCGGCGTCGGCGTCGGCGTCGGTGTCGGTGTCGGCGTCGGCGTCGGCGTCGGTGTCGGTGTCGGCATCCGCGTCGGCGTCGGCGTCCGTCTCCGTACCGCTGGGGGTGCCGGTGTCGTCCTTGTCCTTCTTGCAGCCGCCGGCGGGGGCCAGGGCGAAGGTGAGGGCGGCTCCGGCCAGGAGGAGGTGGAGGAGCCGGGTGGGCGCGGGGCGTCGGTGCATGGTGACCTCGCTGTGGTGGGTTCACCATCAACGTATGAATATTCAGACCTCGCGATATTGATCCAGATCGGGATTCCGGCCTCCCCGGGGCCTCGGCGGCGCCAGGCCTGATCGGGATCGGGTTTCGCGCCCTTGCGGGGGCGGCGCGAACGCCGCCATTCGAGGCGCCGCGCGGGCCCGGACGCGCGACGGGCGGAAGGCCGAAACCCTCCGCCCGCATCGGTGGGAACGAGGTCCTGGACGACTACCAGCCGGAGTCGTCGCCCCCGCCGCCGCTCCCGCCGCTGCACGTCGCCGTGATCTCGGTCTCGTCGCAGCTGCAGTCGGAGCACTCGCTGATCGTGACGGTGCTCTCGCCGTTGGCCGTGGCCGCGCAGCCGCCGCCGCCGCAGGTGAGGGTCACCGTGGCCTGGCTGTTGGCCGTGGCGGTGCAGCTCCCGCCCTCGCAGTCGAAGTCGACGGTGGTCTGGCCGTTGGCGGTCAGCGCGCAGTTGCCGCCATCGCAGGTCAGCACCGACTCGTTCTGGTCGTTGGTGACGTAGGTGCAGTCGCCGCCGGGGCAGTTCCAGGTGCAGCCGGAGCCCTGGCCCGAGCACTCGCAGGTGTCGCCGGACTTGCAGGTGGTCGAGCTGCAGCCGGTGGCCGCGACGGTGAGCCCGAGGGCGAGGATCAGCCGAAGAATCATGGTCTCCTCCAGGGGGTGGGTCGGTGGCGCCGCGAAGGATAGCCGGTGGCGCCACCGACCCACCCCCTGGAGG
>WGAH01000757.1 GCA_015489145.1 Deltaproteobacteria bacterium | reverse complement strand
CGCCGACCGGGCCGAGCGCGAGGAGACCTGCGCCGGCGCGGCCTCCTTCGGCAACAAGGCCGTGGTGTTCTCGCCCCGGGGCGATCCCGAGGCCGCGGCGGAGCGGCGCTACGAGGTGGGCCTCGCCCCGGGTACAGCCAGTAGACGGGCCCGCCCGCCGTCTCCAGGGGAAGGTCCGGGGCGAGGCCCACCTCGTAGCGCCGCTCCGCCGCGGCCTCGGGATCGCCCCGGGGCGAGAACACCACGGCCTTGTTGCCGAAGGAGGCCGCGCCGGCGCAGGTCTCCTCGCGCTCGGCCCGGTCGGCGAAGCCGGCGAGGCGCTCGCCGTCCTCGTAGATCACCACCGGCGAGGCCCGTCCCAGGCCCATCGCCTTGGTCACGCGGTCGCCGAGGTAGGCGAGGTCGGGCACCGGCGCCGCGAACCCGCAGGGGGTGTCCTCGCGGCGCTCGGGGGCCACCGGCCTCCGGGGCGGCTCCCCGACGCGCCGGAACACCGGCGGCGAGGACACGGCCACGGGGATTTCCGGCGGGCGCACCCGGCCCGACAGGAGCCCCGTGCGGTCCAGCTCGTCGGCGAGGGCGGCGGTCGCGAGCGCCCGTCCCCGGGCGTTGAGGTGGAGCCGGTCGCGGAAGTGGTGGGCCTCGACGGGCAGGTCGCGCAGGTCCACCAGCGCCGCCCCGCCTTCCCGCAGAATCGCGTAGGCGCGCGCCAGCACCGGCGGCGGCACGGCGATGTCGGCGCTGGAACCCGCCTGCACCGGCAGCCACACCCGCCCGAAGCGCCCGCCCCCCTCCTCGGTGAGGGCGATGAAGTCCGGCACCAGGCTCCCGTCGGCGTCGAGCTCCGGCCGCTTCCGAGCCCGCTCCTCCCGGCGCACGTCGACCACCGGGAGCACCCCGCGGCGGCGCGTGGCGTCGTTGCCGGCCGTCGAGGCCAGGGCGCGCTCCAGGGCAGCCTCGACCCCCTCGGGGCCTTCCCCGCCGGCGATCGCGCCCCCCACCGCCTGCCGCAGGCGCGAGAAGGCGCGGTCCCGCCAGGCCGCCCGCCGCCCGGAGAGCCGCCCCCAGGTGAAGGCCAGCGGCCCCGATCCGAACACCTTGCGCGCCAGGACCGGCTCGTCGGTGCCCAGCAGCTCCGCGAGCCAGGCCTGGGGGTCGGAGCCGCCCAGCTCCGTGCTGAGCGTCCACCCCGGCGTCGCCGCGACGAGCACGATGTCGGGCCGGTAGCCGGCCTCGTAGACCAGGTGCCGCAGCACCGCGTACCACTGCGCCGGACGCGAGCCGGGCAGGCGGGCGACGAAGACGCGCTTGCCGGTGCGGCGGGCGAGGTCGTCCGGGTCCACCGCCCAGCGGGCCAGGGAGTTGCCGAGCACCAGGATTTCCGGCCTCGTCTCCGCCAGCCCGTCCCGGACCGCCGCCAGCGTCTCGGACAGCGGCCCGCGCGTCTCGGGGCGGAGCAACGGCGCCAGGCCCGCCAGGAGCACCAGCAGCGGCCCCAGGACGGCGAGGACCCGCGGGAGCCGGCGTCCGGAAGCGCGCTCAGAACTGGAAGTAGATGAAGTCATGGGTCGTATCGCGAGCGAAGATCAGGATTCCCACGGCCATGGCCGCCCAGGCGGTCGTGCGCGCCGGCAGGATCCAGGGGGTGTCGCGCAGGCGCTCGAACAGGCCGCGTTCGAGGAGGAGGGCCCCGACCAGCGGCAGGGCCATCACCGCCGTCACCGCGACGACGATGCCGGCGGCGACCCACTGGTCGGGGGTGGCGTGCAGCGGGCTGGTGGTGAGGAAGTGGAGGAGGCGAACCGGGTCGGTCTCGCGGAAGATGAGCCAGCCGACGATGGTGCAGGCGAACATGAGCCCCACCGCCCCGACCCGCCCCGCGGCCGACGCGCGCAGCCGGGCGGGCACCCGCGGCCCGACGACCCGCCAGGCGGTGAGCAGGGCCGCGTGGTAGGCCCCCCAGAGCACGAAGGTCCAGCTCGCCCCGTGCCAGAGCCCGCTGAGCAGCATGGCGATGAAGGTCGTGCGGGTGACGCGGCCGAAGTTGCCCCGGGAGCCCCCGAGGGGGATGTAGAGGTAGTCGCGAATCCAGCTCGAAAACGAGATGTGCCAGCGGCGCCAGAAGTCGGAGGGACTGCGCGCCAGGTAGGGGTGGCGGAAGTTCTCCATCAGCTCGAAGCCGAGCATGCGGGCGGTGCCCCGCGCGATGTCGGTGTAACCCGAGAAGTCCGCGAGAATCTGGAGCGCGAAGGCGAGCGCCCCGGCCCAGGCCAGCGCCCCGGCGGGGTCGTCGGCCAGGAAGACCCGGTCGACGTAGAGCGCCACCGTGTCGGCGACGGCCACCTTCTTGAACGCCCCCCACAAGGCCAGGGTGAGGCCCGACAGGAAGCGCTCGCGGTCGAAGCGGCGCGGGCGCTCCACCTGCGGGAGCAGGTTCGAGGCCCGTTCCACCGGCCCGGCGACGAGCTGCGGAAAGAAGCTGACGAACACGAGGTAGTCGATGAAGTTGCGCCGCGGCTCGAGCTCGCCCCGGTACACGTCGATCGTGTAGGACATCGTCTGGAAGGTGTAGAAGCTGATGCCCACCGGCAGGAACAGCCCGAGGGTGCGCAGGTCGGTGTGGACCCCCACCGCCTCGAGCACGCCCACCACGTTGCCGATGAAGAAGTCGAGGTACTTGAAGGTGCCGAGCATCCCCAGGTTCCCGGCGAGGCTCAGCGCCAGGAACCAGCGCCTTCGCGCCGGGTAGCGCCGCATGAGCAGGCCCATCGCGTAGTCCAGCGTGGCCGAGGCGTAGAGCAGGATCAGGAACCAGGGGTGGATCCAGCCGTAGAAGATCGCGCTCCCCACCACGAGGATCAGGTTCTGCCAGAGCCGGTTCGGCCAGGCGTACCAGGCGATCAGCACGACGAGGAAGAACACCAGGAATTCAGGTTGGACAAACGACATCCTCGGACTCTCCAGGAGGGTCGTCCCGGGCCTCCCGCCCGGGCCGGGAAAGGAAGCGCCAGGCCCGGTACGGGG
>WGAH01000756.1 GCA_015489145.1 Deltaproteobacteria bacterium | reverse complement strand
ACCCCCCGCGGCGACTCCCGCGCCAGCAGCGACTCGACGGACAGTCGCTCGCCGGCGGCGAGGCGCACCCGGTCGCGGGCGAGGACCGCGCCGTCGCGCCCCCGCACCTCGACCACGTGGCGGCCGGGCTCGACCGGGGTGAGCCCGGGCAGCGCCCCCCGGGGCACCCCGTCCACCAGCAGCCGGGCCTGGGCGAGCAACTCGTCGGTGGCGGCGATGAGCGCCCGCTCGGCCCGCGCCCGCAGGCCCGGGTCGCCGGCGAGGTAGATCTCCTCGCGGCCGACGATGCGGTACTCGGCGCGGGGCACCTGCATCCCGCCGGTGCGGGCGATGGTGTGGTCGCGGGCGTAGTCGTGGGCCTCGGCCACGTCCACGAGGCCGTCCCCGTCGAGATCGGCGGCCCCGGTGGTGAGGGCCTCGACGAGGTAGTGGGTGTAGACGCCGTTCTGGAGGGCCGGGTCCTCCATCGCCGGCTGCTGGAGCTGGGCGGCGAACAGGCGGGCCTCGCTCTCGGAGACCTCGAGCACCTCCCGGGGCGGCGGCGGCTCGCCGCGCAGGCGCGCGAGGGTCTGCCGGGTGTCCGGGGCGAGGGCGGACTTCGAGTTCGTCCGCCCGTTGTGGCAGGTGTCGAGGATGAGGACGCGCCGCCGCGCCGGCAGCGAGGCGACGAGGCGCTCGAGGTCGGCCACCGCCAGGCCCGTGTCGGCCGGGTCGTCGAGGCGCCCGTCGGCCGGCAGGAACCACAGGCGGCTGCCGGCGGCCGGGTCGAGGGTGAGGGTGCCGTGGCCGCTCAGGTAGAGCAGGAAGGTGTCGTCGCGCTGGAGGTCGGCCGTCGCCGCCCGCACCGTGTCGAGGATGCCGGCGCGGGTGGTGGCCGGCCCGCCGTCGACCACCACCACCCGGTCGAAGCCGCCCACCTCCGGGTCCCCGAGGACGGCCCCGAGGTCGCGGGCGTCCTTGGCCGGGAAGCGGAGCCCCTGGAGGGCCGGGTCGGCGTAGTCCTGCACCCCCACCACCACGGCGACCCGCCGGGGGCGCCAGGCCTCGTCGAGGCCCTCGGCCCCGCCGGTCACGAGGCCGGCCCACGCCGGTGCCGCGAGGAGGAGCAGGCCGATCATGGCGCCACCTTCACCGCCACCGCGTCGCAGCGGGCGCCGAGGGAGGCGGCGGCGCGGCAGGCGCGGCGGGGGTCGTCCGCATCATAGGCGCCGGACAGGGCATCCTCCACCCGTTGCGGCGAAAGCGCCGACGGCGCCGCGATCACGGCGAAGACCGCGTCGCCCTCGCCGGGTTCCACGCGCCATCCGAGGGGTCGCCCCTCCGCGGCCAGCTCGCCGGCCCCGGCGGCGACGGGCCCGGCGTGGACCAGGCGGGCGCCGCCGGCGTCGAGGCGCACGAGCCCCACCCAGGCCGGCCGGTCGAGGTGGACCCGGAAGTAGACGGTCTCCCCCGGCCGCACCGCCGCCCCCCGGGCCAGGCGCGCGGCGCGCCCGCCGGAGGCCACCGCCGCCTGCAGCTCGATGGCGGGCAGGTCCTCGCCGCTCCCGCGCGGCACCAGCGTGCCGGGATCGGCGGGAGCCGGGTCCGGCGCGCGCACCGCGAGGAGCGCCGCCGCCGCCAGCGCCAGCCCGGCGCCGGCCCACGCCCATCGCCGCGCCCGCCGGGGCGGGGCCATCTCGGCCTCGACGGCGGCCCAGGTCGCCGCGACCAGCGGCTCGGGAGGCGGGATCTCGGGCAGCGCCCGGGCGGCGGCGTCCACCGCGGCCAGCTCCTCGGCGAAGGCGCGGCAGTCCGGGCAGGCGGCGAGGTGGGCCTCCACCGGCACCGCCGGGGCCTCGCCCGACAGGACGGCGCGCACGTGCTCGCAGCTCACCGCTCCCCCCGCAGCCGGTCGCGCAGCCGCCGCCGCGCCCGGGAGATGCGGGCCCGGGCGTTGGCCGGGGTGATGCCGAGCTGCTCGGCCACCTCGTTGTGGTCGAAGCCCTCCACCACCCCGAGGAGGAAGGCATCGCGCAGCGTGTCCGGCAACCCGGCGATGGCCTCCTCGAGGTGGATTCGGGCATCGGGAGCGTCGTGGGTCGCGTGGCGGGCCTCGTCGAGCTCGACCTCCGCGACGCGCCGCCGCCCCCGCCGCGCCTCGTCCTGGGCGGCGTGGACGGCGATGCCGAACAGCCAGGGGCGGAAGGGGCGGCCGCGCCGCCACGTCGCCCGGGCCCGCCACACGCGCAGGAAGGTCTCCTGGAACAGCTCCGCCCCCCGCTCCCGCGAACCCGTGCGGCGGACGAGGAAGCCGTGAACCCGCGCCCGGTGGCGGTCGAAGAGGACCCGGAAGGCCGCGGCGTCTCCGGCTTGCACGCGCTCCATCAGGTCCTCGTCGGTGGGTTCCCCGCCCCCGGGGCGGCGCGCGGCGGGGCCGTGCGGATCGCCGCGCGACCCGCCGGGCGGGCCGGAGGGCGGTGGGGGGGACGCCAGGATGCCTCCGCCCCGGTCTACGCCGGCCCGGAGCCGGGTGTGACAGCCCGCCGGCGGCCGACGATCCAGGCCGCCGCCGAGACCAGCACGCAGAACCACGAGAAGAAGCGCCCGCCGCGGGCGTAGAGGGTGTCGAAGCGGCCCATGCGGACGGGCACCACCTGCACCTTCTCCTCGAAGGGGCGCGTCTCGTGGAGGATGCGGCCGTCCGGCTCGACGACGAAGTCGATGCCGGTGTAGGCCACGCGCACCAGCGGCCGGCCGAACTGCGTCGCCTGCGCCGCCGCGAGCATGGCGTGCTGGTAGGGCGAGTGCGTGTCGCCGAACCAGGCGTCGTTGGTGATGTTGACGAACAGGTCGACGGGCCCGCGGGCGCCGGGGTTGGCGAAGGGCGGGCCGGGCGGGCCCGGGTCCTCGCCGCGGAACATCTT
>WGAH01000755.1 GCA_015489145.1 Deltaproteobacteria bacterium | reverse complement strand
GGGCGTCCACCCGCGCCTGCCGCACGTCGGCGGGGTCGCCCCCGGGCCGCTCGGGAATGTTGCGGGCCACGGCGATCCAGCCCGCCGCCGCGCCGGCCAGGCCCACCGCCGCCGCCACCGTTCCGCCGTCCACCAGCCGCCGCCCCAACGCCCGGCGCGCGGCGGCGGGCTGGATCGCCGTGGCCCGCAACATTCCCGAGCGGCCCGGGGGCGACCCCGCCGACGTGCGGCAGGCGCGGGTGGACGCCCAGCTTCCCTGGGCCGTCGCCGGCACCGGGTTGGCCGTGGCCGGCGGGGTGGCGCTGGCGGCCGGGTGGCGCCTGCGCGCCACCGCCGGGCCGGACTCCGCCGCGTTGGCCCTGGAGTGGGGCGGGGCGGTCAGCGACAGCGCGTCGGACCCGGGTCGGTGAGGCCGGCGGGAGGCGCGGCGGCGAAGTCGGCGAGGTCCCAGACGAACCAGGCGGCCCCGGCGGCGGCCGCCGAGAGGTTGGTCGAGGGGGCCCCGAGGACGGCGGCGGCCCCGGTGGTGAGCCCCGGAACCAGGGCGACGGACTCGCCGGTCTCGTCCTCGTTGGAGCCGCGGAATTCCACCACCGCGTCGTCGGAGCCGGCGGTCGCGGTGAGCGGCCCCAGGAGCAGCCAGGCCTGCCCCTGCCCGCAGGAGGAGCCGGTGCGGCTGCCGACGAGGAGGTCGGCCACGCCGTCCTCGTCGGCGTCGGCGCCGGCGGCGATGCGGTAGCCGAAGCGCTGGTAGCTCGCGCTGCCGTGAATCGCGTGGTCGGCGACCTCCTCGGCCGTCCCGCTCGCCGGCGATGCGCCGCCGAGGAACAGGTAGACCGTGCCGGCATAGGTGTTCTCGTCCACCCGGCGGTTGGGCGAGCCGACGACGGCGTCGTCGATGCCGTCGCCGTCCTGGTCGCCGGCCGCCGCCACCTGGATGCCGAACCACTCCTCGGCGTCCTCGCCGGTCCAGGTGGCGGCGGCGTCCGCGAGGTCCCGGGGACCGTCGCCGTAGGCGAAGGGACCCTCGAGGAGCCAGGCGGCGCCTTCCCGCGCGGAGCCGTGCTTCCACGCGCCGACGAGGATGTCGTCGATCCCGTCCCCCGTGAGATCCGCGGCATCGAAGAACTGGCCGAGGGCGTCCCCCTCCTCGGCGCCGCCGACGATGCGCCGGGCGTCGACCATCGGCTCGGCGGCGTCCTGGGCGAGGGCCTCCTCGCCCCAGATCGCGAACAGGCCGCCGGCGCCGGCGTCGAAGCCCGTGCCGCCCACGAGGAGGTCGCGGTCCAGGGCGCCGGCGCCGCCGGCGTCCGCGAGGTCGGCGGCGGTGCCGAGCCCCCCGCCGAGGTAGGAGGCGACCTGCCCGCCGCCCTCCCAGTCCGAGCCGCCGTACCAGGCGTAGTCGGCCTGGTCGAAGCCGAGGGGCCCGGTGATGGGGCCGAGGAAGACGTAGACCATGCCGTCGTTGGTCTGGGCGTGGTCGCGCCCGGTGGCGCCGACGGCGAGGTCGCCCTGGCCGTCGCCGTCGAGGTCGAAGCCGCCGATCACCGGCATGACCGACGCGGTGCCGTCGCCTCCCGGGCCGGCGATCACCGCCGGGAGCGCCGCGGCCGACAGGGTGCCCGAGGCGCTGGTGGGGCCCGTGAACAGGTACACGGCGCCGACGTCGTCGTAGCCGTCGTAGTCGGCGGCGGGAGCGGCGAGGGCCACGTCCGGGATGCCGTCGCCGTCGATGTCGCCGGCGGGGGCCACCACGGTGCCGAGGGCGTCGGCCTCGGCGGCGCCGAGCACCCCGAGGTCGCTGTCGGCGGCGAGGTCGACGCACGGGTTGAACAGCCCGTCGCAGTCGTTGTCCACGTCGTCGCAGATCTCCTCGGCGTAGGCGTTGACGTCGGCGCGGGTGTCGTCGCAGTCGGCGTTGTCGGCGACGTAGCCCTCGGGCTGCCCGCAGGCCCGGCGCGCGTCGTCCGGGTCGCCGTGCCCGTCGCCGTCGGCGTCGCGGTACCAGTCCGAGCCGTCGGTGATCGAGGGGTCGCCGTCGTCGCAGTCGAGCGCGTTGTCGGCGTAGCCGGCGGGCGGGGCGCAGGCCTCGGCGGTGTGCGCGTCGGAGCCGTAGCCGTCGCCGTCGGCGTCGACGTACCAGGTCGAGGGCTCCCAGGAGCCCGGGTCGGTGTCGTCGCAGTCGTCGCCGACATCGACGTAGCCGGCGGGCGGCTCGCAGGCGCGGCGGGCCCAGGCGGCGCTGTCGTTGCCGTGCCCGTCGCCGTCGTAGTCGAGGTACCAGGTCGTCGCGTCGGCGGCGTCGTCCTCGTCGACGGTGCCGTCGCAGTCGTCGTCGATGCCGTTGCACAGCTCGACGGCGCCGGGGTGCACCGAGGCGTCGCCCTCCAGGCAGTCCTCGGAGCCGGCGTAGCCGTCGCCGTCGAGGTCGGCGCCCTCGACGGTGCAGGCGGCGAGGAGGATCGGGAAGACGCGGCGCATGCTTCCCCCAGCCTACTCGCCGCGGCAGGCGGTCAGCGCCTGGGCGGCGAGCAGGGCCTGGATGTCGGAGCACTGCTCCGCGGCGAGGCGCGCGTCGCCGCCGGGAAAGCGGCAGGCGAGGCCGCGGCGTCCCTTGTCGCCGTCGTCCCGGCGCTCGAGGGTCTCGGCCTCCCGGGAATAGACGATGCGCCCCGTGCCGACCCGGTCGGGCGAGACGGCGGCGTCGCCGGGGAAGCTGTCGATGCCCCCCCGGCGCGGGTCCCAGACCTCGCGGTGGGTGACCTCGACGGCGGCCTCGCCCTCGAGGACCCAGCGGCTCTCGCCGGTGTAGACCTCGCCCTGGTCGAACCGATCCTCGACGTGGCGGGCGACGAGTTCCTGGCCCTGCCGGGGGCCGGCCAGGGGCCGGATGCGGGCCCCCTCCACCTCGGCGAGGACGCGGCTGGCCTCCGGGTCCTCCTCGTCGATGCTCCAGACCTGGCAGACGCGCGAGGTCAGGGCGTCCTCGACGAGTTCCTGGAAGCGGGCGCGGAAGGTGATGGGCCCCGAGGCGCTGCACCCGCGCTCGTAGCCGAGGTCGCAGGCGCGGCGGTAGGCCGCCAGCGCGCCGCTGTAGTCGGGATCGCCGCCAGCGCCCTGCTCGAGCGCCTGTCCCAGGCCGAAGCAGCCGCCGCCGCTGTCGGCCTCGCAGGCGCGGCGGAAGAGCGCGAGGGCCCGGGCTGGATCGGGCTGGACGCCCTTGCCCTCCCGGACCATGGCCCCGAGGGTGGCGCAGGCGTCGCCGAGGCCGGCGCGGCAGGCCCGGTCGAACAGCTCGGCCGCCCTCGCCGGGTCGGCGTGGACGCCCTGGCCGTCGAGGAAACGCCGGGCGAGGGCCCCGCAGGCCTCGGCGCTGCCGAGGTCGCAGGCCTCCCGGGTGAGCGCGAGGTTGCGGGCGGGGTTGCGGTCGACGCCCTTGCCGACCGCGTAGAGGAGGGCCAGGCTCCAGCAGCCGTCGCCGTCGTGCAGGTTGCAGGCGCGCTGGTACATCTTGACGGCGCGGGTGAGGTTCATCGGCAGGCCCTTTCCCGACTCGTAGCGGGCGCCGATGATCCCGCAGCTCGCGCCGTCTCCCTTCTCGCAGGCGTCCTGGAGCATCGACAGCCCGCGCTCCGGGTCGGCCTGGACTCCGCGGCCGTCGAGCCACAGGCGGCCGAGGCGTCCGCAGGCGGCGGCCTCGCCGGCTTCGCAGGCGCGCTGGTAGATCGCCACCGCCTCCTCGACGCCCTGCCCCGAGGCCTCGGCCAGCTCGGCCATGCCGAAGCAGGCGCGGGGATCCCCCGCCTCGCAGGCGGTCGAGTAGAAGCCGCGGGCCATCGCCGGCGAGGGGTCGGCGATGCGGCCCTCGGCGTAGACGCGGCCGAGCTCGGTGCAGCCGCCGGCGTAGCGGGCCTTGCAGGCGGCGGTGTAGAGGGCGAGGGCGCGCTCGCCGTCGACCGGGACCCCGTCGCCGGTTTCGAGCAGCCCGCCGAGGGCGGTGCAGGCGTGGGGGATGTCGGCCTTGCAGGCCCGCTCGAACAGCCCGGCGGCGCGGGCCGGGTCGCGCTCGACCCCCCGGCCGTCGCGGGCGAGCAGGCCGAGGCGGTAGCAGGCCCAGGGGTCCCTCGCCTTGCAGCCCTCGTCGAAGAGCCGCGCGGCGGCGGCGGGGTCGGCGGGCTGGCCCACGCCCTCGGCGGCGAGCTCGCCGAGCGCCGTGCAGCCGGCCGGGTAGCCCTGCTTGCAGGCGGCCTGGAACTTCGCCCGGGCGGTGGCGGCCCCCGGGGCGTCGGGGCGGTAGTGGCCGCGATCGTCGAGGACCGCGGCCCAGCCCACCACGACGCAGGACAGCGGCTCGCCGCCCTGGCAGCGGGGCGCGAGGGCGCGGGCGGCGGCCTGGAGATCGCCGCCGGCGTCGGTCTGCCAGGACCGCCACTTGCACGCCGTCGAGGACTTGAGCTGGCAGGCGTGGGTGTAGCGCGCCGCGATGTCGTCGGGGGCGGCCATCATGTCGGGCATCGCCATGTCGTGGCGCAGGGCGTCGAGCATGGCGACGCGGCCCTCGTAGGCGTCCGGCCAGGCCGCCCGCGCCGCGGGGGGCAGGGCGAGGAGCGCGACGGCGGCCAGGGCAGCGCGGATGGGGGAAACGACGGAATCGTGCATGGCCTCCACCTCGGCGCCGGACGTTAGCACGCCCCGTTGCGGTAGGCTGGCCCCATGCTCGACTCCGCCGTCCAGCGCTGCTTCGGCTGCGGGGCGCCCGCGCCGGCCGACGCCCTGCCCCCGCTCTGCCCCGGCTGCGCCTCGGGCGGGCCCCACGTGGCCCCGGCCGACCGCCGCTGGCGGGCGCGCCTCTCCGACGGCCGGGTCGAGGGCCCCCTGTCCCGCGAGGGCGTCGAGGACCGCTTCGCCCGGGGGCAGCTCGACGCCTTCAGCCCCGTCTCCCGCGGGGAGGGGCCCTGGATGCCGCTGGCCGAGCATCCCGACTTCCGGTCGACCTTCCTGCCGTGGTCCGCCGACGCCGGTCGCCTCGACCGGGCGAGGGAGGCGCTGCGGGGCGCGCGCCGGTCCGAGCGCCGCCGCCGGGGGATGCGCGTGGCCCGGGCGGCGGCCCTGCTCGCGCTGAGCGCCGGCGCCCTGTGGGTCGGCCTCACCACCGACCTGTTCGTGCTCCCCGAGCGGTGGACCCGCCGCTTCGGCGAGACGGCCTCGCGCGCCGGGCAGGCGGTGAACGACCGGGTCACGGCGGCGCGGGGCACCGAGGAGGCCGCCGCCGTGCTGGCCCGCGGGCGGGCGCTCCCCCACGACGACGTGGTCGCCGCCATCGTCGAGCCCCTGGGCCCCGTCGATGGCTCGGAGGGCCTGCACCTCGCCCGGGCCCGCGTGGCGCTCTGGACGGGGGGCGCCGCCCTGGCCACGGCGCGGGAGGAGGCGGAGCGGGCGCTGGCCCGGGCCCCCGAGGACGTGGAGGCCAACGCCCTGCTCGCCGAGGTCTACGCCGCGGCCCTCGCCGACCGCCCGGACCTGGCGGTGACCGCCGGGCAGCTCGTGGACCGGGCCTGGGCGGCGGCGGCCGACGCGGTGTCCGCCCGGCGGGCGCGCGGCGCGGTGGCCCTGGCCGCCGGGGACCGCGAGGCGGCCCGGGAGGCGGTGGCCGAGTGCGCGGAGGTCGACGCGGGCTGCGCCCTGGTGCGCGCCCGGGCGGCGGGAGACGGCGCGGCGCTGGCCGAGCTGTCCGAGCGGCTCGGCGCCCCCTTCCCGGTGGAGCTGGCCCGGGGCGAGGTGGCCCTGGAGGCGGGGCGGTTGCTCCTCGCCGAGGAGGTCGCCGGGCGGCTCGTCCGCGAGCACGCCGGCGAGGCGGCGGCCCAGGACCTCCTCGCCCGGGCGGCCCGGGCGACGGGCCGCTGGGAGGTGGCCCTGGAGGCGGCCCGGGCGGCCGAGCGCCTGGCGCCGGACCGGCTCGCCGCGCGGGCCCTGCGGGCGCGCATCGAGCTGCGGGTCGAGGGGCGTCCCGGCGACGCCCTCGACGAGGTGGAGGCGGTTCGCGCCCACCCGGGCTTCGCCGGCTTCGACGGGGCCGCGGCGGTCCTCGTCGACGGGGCCCTCGCCGCCCGCCGCCTCGGCCGCTTCGAGGAGGCCCTGGAGCTGGCGCGCGCCGCCCTGGATCGCGAGCCCGGCCACCCGGCCGCCGCCCTGGAGGCGGCCCGGGCGCTCCTCGCCCTCGGCCGGAAGGAGGAGGCGTCCGTCGCCCTGGGCGAGGCGGATGCCACGCACCTCTCGGGCCACGCGCTCGCGCGCTTCGACGTGGCTCGCGCCGGGGTGCTCCGCGCCCTGGGCCGCGACCGGCTGGCCCGCGCCACCCTGGTGGCGGCCCGCGACGCCGACCCCGGCTGGCCGCGGGCGCGCCTGGCCCTGGCCGAGATCGACCTGGCGGTGGGCGACCCGGCGGGGGCGGTCGACGGGGTGCTCGCCGCGCCCCTCCTCGACGCCGTGACCCGGCGCGACCCCCTGGCGGCGATGCCGCTGGACGAGCCGGACTGGTCGGTGCTCGCCGGCACGCTGCGCGAGCGCCTGTCCACCGACCCGCGCCTCGGGGCCCGGGTGCGCGAGGCGGTGGCCGTGCTCGCCTGGGCCGACGGCGACCCCTCGGCGCCGACCTTGCTGCGGGCCGCGGCCGGGGCCGACGAGGGGGCGGCGGCCGCCCGGGCCGCCCTGGCCTGGCTCGCCTTCGCCGAGGGCGACGCGCCCCGCACCCGGCAGCTCGCCGCCGAGGTCCGGGCCCTCGCCGACTCCGCGCCGCTCCACGCCGCCCTCGAGGGCTGGGCGCTGGCGCGCATGGGCGACGGGGCGGCGGCGCGCAAGGCCCTGGACGCCGCCCTGGGCGACGGGGCCGAGATCGCGGGGGTCCACGAGCTTCGCGCGCGCGCCTTCGCGATCCTGGGCGACCGGGAGGCCGAACGCGCCGCCTGGACCGAGGTCCTGCGCCTGGCCCCCCTCCACGCCACCGCCCGCGTCGAGCTCGAGCGCCTCGCCGCCGCCGAAGATTGAGGCGCCGGCCTCCGGACGGCATCCGGAGGGCCAGGGTCGAGGAGAGCCGGTTGGTAGCGCCGGGTGGGTGAATGCGAAACCGACCGGGAAGGGGCACCGGGCGCATCCCTGGATGCGCTCCGCCGGCAGCGCGAGCCGGTCGAGGCCCTGGAGAAGAGGCCGAGTTCTGTCGTTTTGCGCGACAGAAGTCCGGGTGATCTCGAGAAGAGGCCGAGTTCTGTCGTTTTTCGCGACAGAAGTCCGGGTGATCTCGTGGCCCGGGGAGGGC
>WGAH01000754.1 GCA_015489145.1 Deltaproteobacteria bacterium | reverse complement strand
GAAGAGGGTGTAGCCGGTGTGGGGGGGGGAATCGGTGAACGACAGGGTGCCGTCGGCCTGGCGGGCCTGATAGATGTCCGCGGCCGTCGCGAGACGCATGGCGATGAGCAACCACATCGCGTCGAGGTTAGCGGCGGCGACGGCGCCGGGCAAGCGCGGCGCCGGGGAGGCTGCGGTGATGCGCTCGACCGACGTGTTGATTCTCGGGAGCGGCCTCGCGGGCCTGCGCCTGGCCCTGGAACTCGCTCCCCGCGCGCGGGTCACCGTGGTGACGAAGCGCACCCGCGATGCCGGCAGCTCTCGCCATGCCCAGGGGGGCATCGCCGCCGCCTGGCGGGAGGACGACTCCTGGGAGGACCACGTTCGCGACACCCTCGTCGCCGGCGCCGGCCTGTGCCGGCGCGAGGTGGTGGAGCGCACCGCCCGCGAGGCGAAGCAGCGCGTCGAGGAGCTCATCGCGCTGGGCGTGCGCTTCGACCGCCGCGAGGAGCGCCCCGACGAGTACGACCTCCACCGGGAGGGCGGCCATTCCACGCGCCGCATCCTCCACGCCAAGGACATCACCGGCGCCGAGATCATGCGCGCCCTGCTCGCGGCGGTCGAGGAACACCCGAACATCGAGATCCTCGAGCACCGCATGGGCATCGACCTCATCACCGAGGGCTGGCTGGCGCGGCGCCTCGGCCACCTGCCGCCCCACCCCGACCGGGTGCTCGGCGCCTACGTCCTCGACGGCAGGACCGGCCGGGTCGAGGCCTGGACGGCGCGGGTGGTCGCCCTGTGCACCGGCGGCGCCGGCAAGGTCTACCTCTACACCTCCAACCCGGACGAGGCCTCGGGGGACGGCATCGCCATGGCCTACCGGGCCGGCGCCCGGGTGGCGAACATGGAGTTCGTGCAGTTCCACCCGACCTGCCTCTACCACCCCCACGCCAAGAGCTTCCTCATCAGCGAGGCGGTGCGCGGCGAGGGTGGGCGGCTGCGCCTCGAGAGCGGCGAGACCTTCATGGAGCGCTACGACCCGCGCGCGGAGCTCGCCCCCCGCGACATCGTGGCGCGGGCGATCGACAGCGAGCTCAAGCGCACCGGGGCCGACTGCGTGTACCTCGACATCACCCACATGCCGGCCCGGGCCATCGAGGAGCGCTTCCCGACGATTCGCCGGCGCTGCCTGGAGTACGGCATCGACATCACCAGCGAGCCGATCCCGGTGGTCCCGGCGGCCCACTACCTCTGCGGCGGGGTGATGACGGACCTCGACGGCCAGACCGACATCGCCAACCTCTACGCCGTCGGCGAGGTCGCCAACACCGGCCTGCACGGCGCCAACCGCCTGGCCAGCAACTCCCTGCTCGAGGCGGTGTCCTTCGCCTGGCACGCCGCGCGGCGCATCGAGCGGACCCTCGACGCCATCCCCGCCCCGCCCGAGGTGCCGGAGTGGGATTCGCGCAAGGCCAGCGAGCCCGACGAGCAGGTGGTGATCACCCAGGTCTGGGACGAGATCCGCCGGTTCATGTGGAACTACGTCGGCATCGTGCGCACGACCCGCCGCCTCCAGCGGGCGATGAAGCGCATCGACCTCGTGCAGCAGGAAATCGACGAGTACTACTGGGACTTCCAGGTCACCGGCAACCTCGTCGAGCTGCGCAACCTCGCCACCGTGGCCGAGCTGGTCGTCACCAGCGCCCTTCGTCGCCGCGAGAGCCGCGGGCTGCACTACACCCTGGACTACCCCGACCCGGACCCGCGCTGCGCCCGGGACACGATCCTCCAGCGTCGCCTCTGACGGCGGGGCCGGTCAGGTCGGGATGGCCAGGCCGGCGGTGCCGACGCGGGCCTCGATCTCGGCCGGGGACTTGACGATGGCCCCGGTGAGCACCTCGTGGCCGTCGTCGGTGACCAGCACGTCGTCCTCGATGCGAATCCCGCCGAGGCCCACCCAGTCGGCGATGCGGTCGAGGTGGACGTGGGCCCGGAGGGGCTCCACCACCTCGCGGTCGGCGAGCAGCGCGGGGATGAAGTAGATGCCCGGCTCCACGGTGACGACCATGCCGGGCTCCAGGTCGAGGTCGATGCGCAGGAAGGCCAGGCCGAACTGCTCGGATCGGGAGCGCCCGGGGCCGTAGGTGGCGCGATCGCCGAAATCCTCGAGGTCGTGGACGTCGAGGCCGACGAGGTGGCCGACGCCGTGCGGAAAGATGAGGGCGTGGGCTCCCGCCTCGACGGCGGTGTCGGGGTCGCAGCGGAGCATGCCCTCGTCGGCCATGAAGCGGGCGACGACCCGCGCCGCGGCGAGGTGCACCTCGCGGTAGCGGACGCCGGGACGGACGGCGGCGATGCCGGCGGTCTGGGCGGCGAGCACGGCCTCGTAGGCGGCGCGCTGGCGCGGGGTGAAGCGGCCGGAGACCGGCCAGGTGCGCGTCACGTCGGTGGCGTAGCCGCTCGGGACCTCGGCGCCCCCGTCGAGGAGGAACAGGCGCCCGTCCTCCAGCACGCCGTCGGCCCGCTCGTTGTGCAGCACCTCGCCGTGGACGGTGGCGATGGTGGGGAAGGAGGGGACGGCCCCCGCGGCGGCCAGGGTGGCCTCGAACAGGGCCCGGACGTGGCGCTCGGGAACGCCGGGCCGGCTGGCGGCCATGGCGGCGTGGTGGGCCCGGGCGAGGATGGCGGCGGCGGCGCGCTGCTCGGCCACCTCCTCGGGACCGAGGGTACGGCGGAGCCGGATCACCGCGTCGACCAGGGCGTCGGGGCCCATCGCCTCCACCCACCGGAGCGGCTGCCCGACGAGCGCGGAGATCGCGGCGTTGCGGGCGTCGTCGGGGACGGCCAGCGCCGCGGGGGGCGCCGGGAGGGCGGCGACGGCCTCGGGCAGCTCCCGGGCCGGACGGACGCGCGCGAAGCCGAGGCGGGCGGCCCGCGCCCCGAGGTCGAGGTCGATGCCGTCCCAGATGACCTCCCGGGGATCGCGATCCGGGAGGAAGAGCGTCTCCTCGTCGCCGTCGAGGAGCAGGGCGGCGCCGGGCTCCCGGCAGCCGGTGAAGTAGAGGAAGGTGCTGTCCTGCCGGAAGGGGAAGGAGACGAGCCGCTGGTTGCGGGGGCGGGCGTCGAGGCCGACGAGGAGGATGGGCCCGTCCACGAGGGCGCGCAGGCGGCGCCGGCGGGCGGCGTGGGTGCTGGGGGCGATCACGGGGAGCCTCCGGGTTCGGGGAGGAGGTCGCGCCGGCGCAGGAGGGCGTCGAGGCGCAGGCCGGCCTCGGCGAGGCGGTCGGCGCCGCCCTCCTCCCGGTCGACGACGGCGATGCACTGCACCACGCGCAGGCCCGAGCCGGCGGCGCGCTCCACCGCCCTCAGGAGGCTCCCGCCGGTGGTGACCGTGTCCTCGACGATGCACACCGGGGCCCCCTCGGGCAGGTTGTCCCGCCCCTCGATCCACAGGCCCCGGCCGTGGCCCTTGGGCTCCTTGCGGACCTGGAAGCCGAGCAGGGGGCGCTCGCGGCGCCAGGACAGGGCGACCACGGCGCCGACGATGGGGTCCGCGCCGGCGATGGGGCCGCCGACCCCCACCACCTCCGGCGCGAGGCGGTCGAGCACCAGGGAGGCGACGAGCCAGGCGCCCTCGGGGTGCAGGGTGGTGAGGCGGGCGTCGACGTAGAAGTCGCTCACCCGGCCCGAGGCGAGCACGACCCGGCCGGTGCGGATCGACCGCGCGCGGAGCAGGGCGGCGAGGCGGTCGAGGCGGGGGTCCCTCACGCGGCGACCTCGTCGAGCCAGGCGACCAGTTCGGCGAGGATGTCGGCCTTGTCGGGCTCGTTGAACAGCTCGTGGTAGTGGCCCTCGTAGACCGCCACCGAGGTGGGGCCGCCCCAGGCCTCGGCGAAGGCGAGGGAGGCCTCGTGGTCGCAGATCCGGTCGGCGGTGCCGACCATCATGCGAAGGGGGAGTCGGCCCTGGGCGGCGGCGGCGCGCACCCGCTCCCGGGCGCGGTTCATCTCGGTGAACCAGCGCGGGGTGATGGTGGAAAAGACCAGCGGGTCGGACTCGTAGGCCCGCACCACCTCGGGGTCGCGGCTGATCGCGTGGGTGTCCAGCTCGTTGTTGAGGGGCAGCCACGGCAGCAGGCGGCTCAGGACGCCGGCGAGGGCCAGCTTGATCGCCGGCGCCTCGACGGCCACCCCGAGCAGGGGGCTCGAGAGGGCCACGGCGACGGGCGCCGGGTGGAGCGGTTCCCGCAGGGCGTCGAGGGCGACGAGCCCGCCCATGGAGTGCGCGACGATGGCGAAGGGGCGGGCGATGGTGCCGGCGGCGGCCTGGAGGTCCTCCACGTAGTCGTGCCAGCGGCGGACGTGGCCGCGCCGCCCCCCGCTTCGCCCGTGTCCCCGCAACTCCACCAGGGTGACCCGCCAGCCGGCGTCGACGAGGGCCTCGGCGACGTGGGGGTAGCGGCCGGCGTGTTCGGCGAGGCCGGGGACGACGAGCACGTCGCGCGTTCCGCTGCCCCACCGGGCGAGCCGGAGCGGGGTTCCGTCGTCGGACTCGATCTCCAGGTATTCCATGGCGCACTCCGAGGTGAGGGGACAAGCTATTCGAATCGCAGCGGGGCGCCCTCGATCGGGGTCATGAGGATACCGTCCGGCCCGAAGACGCGCTCCTCCGCCGCGAGCAGCGCCCGCGCCCGCGCCCGGGCGACGGCGTTCTCGGGGGCGTACTCGGCGACGTCGGGGGCGTCGAGGGCCTCCTCGAGCAGGGCGCGGAAGGCGGCCCGGTCCCGGGCGCGCACCGCCCAGCTCTCGGCGGTGAGCACGGTGTTCTCGACGTACTCGGGAGCCTCGCCCCGGGCGGTGTCGAGGTGCCGGCGAGCGGCCTCGAGGTCGCGGCCGCCAAAGGCGGGCAGGGTGGCGAGGTGCGCGCCGAGGACGCGGTCGGGGCCGTAGGCAAAGGTTGCCGGGGCGAGGGCCAGCACGCGCCGGAACATCGGCTCGACCACCGCGTGCCGGCTCGCGGAGCGGGCCTCGCCGGCGAGGTGCGTCTCGGCGTCGAGGACGCGGGCGGCCATGAACAGGCAGGCGGCGTCATCCGGCTCGATGGCGGCGAGCCGGACCTGCTCCAGGGTCTCGTCCTCGGCCAGGGCGGCCGGGGGCAGGCAGCGTCGGGCCCAGCGCCGGGCCTGGGACAGCGCCTCCCGCCGGGCCTCCGGGTCGTCGATGCGGTGGGCGAGGGCGGCGAACAGCCACCCCCGCGCCAGGCGCAGGGCCAGGGTGGGATCCGGCGGCCCGGCCTCCCACGCCTGGGCGTAGCGGGCCAGCGCGGCCTCGAGCCGGTCGGGATCGCCTCGCTCGGGCCAGAGGGCGTCCCCGGCCCGGCGCCAGGAGCTGGCGAGGTCCTGGGG
>WGAH01000753.1 GCA_015489145.1 Deltaproteobacteria bacterium | reverse complement strand
GGAGCATCGACCCCTCGCCCCGCTCCCAGACCTCGCCCCCGGACTCCTGGGCGATGCCGAGCCACTGCTGCGAGAGGGCCGCCAGCGAGGTGCGGGGCGCCGCGATGGACCGGGGCGGGGGCGCGGCCTCCACCGCCAGCACCACCACCGCCGTCGGCGGCACCGGCCGCCCGACCCGGCGGGCCTCGCCGCCGCCGCCGCGGGCCGCCGCCGAGGCCTGGTCGATGACGTCGCGCACGAAGGCGGCGAGGTCGTTGTTCGTCGCCCGGTGCCCCTCGCGCACCATCAGCGCGCTGAGGTTCTCGAGCATGTCGGCGGCGGTCTGGAAGCGCTCCTCCGGGCGCCGGGCCAGGGCGCGCAGCAGCAGGGCCTCGAGGTCCTCGCTGATCTCCGGGCGCCAGGCCCGGGGCGAGGGCACCTCGGCCCGGCGCACCCGGTCGAGGGTCTGCTCCCGGCTCCGCGCCTTGAACAGGCGCCGCCCCGTCAGCAGCTCGTAGAGCACGATGCCGGTGCTGAACAGGTCGGTGCGGCCGTCGAGGGGTCGGCCCTCGACCTGCTCGGGGCTCATGTAGGCGTACTTGCCGCGCACGACCTTGTGGACGTTCTCGGCCTGGAAGGCGGCCCGGCTGATGCCGAAGTCGGTGAGCTTGACCTCGCCGGCATAGGACACGAGCACGTTCTGCGGCGAGATGTCGCAGTGGACGATCCGCAGGGGCTCGCCGTTCTCGTCGGTGCGCTCGTGGGCGAATTGCAGGGCCTTGAGCACCTCGCCGACGATGAACAGCGCCAGGGACACGGGAAACGGCCCGGTGTTGCGGGCCCGGCTCATGAGCCGGGCGAGGTCGAGGCCGTGGACGTGCTCCATCGCCATGTAGAACTGGCCGTCGATCTCGTCGAGCTCGAAGACCTGCACGATGTTGACGTGCAGCAGGCGGCTGGCGATGCGCCCCTCGTCGAGGAACAGCCGGATGAACTCGTCGTCCTCGGCGAGGCTGGGCAGGACCTTCTTGATGACGACGATCTTCTCGAAGCCGGCCATGCCGTGGGAGCGGGCCCGCCACACCTCGGCCATGCCGCCCGTGGCGATCTTCTCGAGCAGGTCGTACTTTCCGAAACCGGTGGGGCCGTCCTCCACGCCACCTCCACGCCGCGCGGCGCCCCAGTCTATCACCCCGGCGATTCCCGGACCCGACCGCCCCGGGACCCCGGGGATGCACGCACCGGCGAATTCCGATACGCTCCCTCCGCTGAATGAGGATTCATTCACGGACCCCGGCGGGTCCCCGGAACCCTCCCCCCCACGCCTCACGGAGGACAGATGGACTACCGGATCAAGAAGGTCGCCGTGCTGGGCGCCGGCGTCATGGGACAGGGCATCGCCGCGCACCTGGCCAATGCCGGCATCCCCTCGGTGCTCTACGACATCGTGCCCAAGGACCTCAAGCCCGGTGAGCCCCGCAGCCGGCTCGCCATCGAGGGGATCAAGAACGCCGGGAAGCTCAAGCCCGCCGCCTTCTACAAGAAGGAGCTGGCCGAGCTGATCACCCCCGCCAACTACGACGACGACGGCGAGCTCCTCGCCGAGTGCGACCTGATCATCGAGGTCGTGGTCGAGCTGCTGCCGATCAAGAACAAGGTCTTCGAGTGGGTGGCCCGCCACCGCCGCCCCGGCAGCATCGTCACCTCGAACACCTCCGGCCTCAAGCTCGCCGACATGGCGGCCGGCATGCCCGAGGAGATGCGCCAGCACTTCGCGGTGACGCACTTCTTCAACCCGGTGCGCTACATGCGCCTCCTCGAGATCGTCGCCGGCCCCGACACGAAGCCCGAGGTCGTCGAGGCCCTCGCCGAGTTCGGCGCGAAGCGCCTCGGCAAGGGCATCGTCTACGCCAAGGACACCCCGAACTTCATCGCCAACCGCATCGGCGTCTACGGCATCCTCCGCGTCTTCCACCACATGGAGGCCCTCGACATGACCGTCGAGGAGGTCGACGCCGTCTTCGGCCCGGCGATGGGCCGCCCGAAGTCCGCCGTCTTCCGCACCGGCGACCTCGTCGGCCTCGACACCCTCGTCCACGTGATCCGCAACGTCTACGACGGCTGCCCCGAGGACGAGGCCCGCGAGGCCTTCCAGGCCCCGGGCTGGCTGCTCAAGATGGTCGACGAGGGCGCCCTCGGCGACAAGGCCGGCTACGGCTTCTACAAGAAGTCGCGCGACGAGAAGGGCAAGCGCGTGATCCTCGTCCGCAACATCAAGACGGGCGAGTACGCCCCCAAGGCCAAGGCGCGCTTCGCCTCCGTCGGCAAGGCCCGCAACTACGACGACGCCCGCGCCAAGCTCCGCGCGATGGTCAAGGGCAGGGACAAGGGCGCGGAGCTGGCCTGGCGGGTCAGCGCCGACACCCTGATCTACTCGGCGAACCGCATCCCCGAGATCGCCGACGACATCGTCAACATCGACCGGGGCATGAAGTGGGGCTTCGCCTGGGAGCTCGGCCCCTTCGAGAGCTGGGACGCCATCGGCGTGCGCGCCAGCGTCGAGCGCATGAAGAAGGACGGCCTCGCCGTGCCCGCCTGGGTGGACGAGATGCTCGCCGCCGGGCGCGAGAGCTTCTACGCCCGCGACGAGAGCGGCCGGCTCACCTTCTGGGACCCGATGAGCAAGGCGGCGAAGCCCGTCCCGTACAACGACAACTGGCTGTTCCTGGACGACGTGACCCACGATCGGGCCGCCATCGTCAAGAAGAACCCCAGCGCCCGGCTCATCGACCTCGGCGACGGCGTGGCCCTGCTGCGGTTCACCACCAAGATGAACATCCTCGACGACGGCAACATCGGCCTCTACAACGAGGCCCTCGACCAGCTCGACGCCGGGCGGTGGGAGGCGCTGGTCGTCGGCAACCAGGGCGGCAACGCCTTCTGCGCCGGCGCCAACCTCGTCATGATCGGCATGTACGCCGCCCAGCGCATGTGGACCCAGCTCGAGCAGGTCGTCGCCGCGCTCCAGCAGGTGCTCAAGCGGGCGAAGTACAGCGAGCGCCCGGTGGTCGTGGCGCCCTACGGGCTCACCCTCGGCGGCGGCACCGAGCTGTCGATGCAGTGCGCCCACACCCAGGCGGCGGCCGAGACCTACATGGGCCTCGTCGAGGTGGGGGTCGGCCTGATCCCGGCGGGCGGCGGCTGCAAGGAGGTCCTGTCGCGCTACCTCGGCCACATCCCCGAGGGCACCGACTACGACCCCAACCCCTTCGTGCAGCAGGCCTTCAAGAACATCGGCCTCGCCCAGGTCGCCACCAGCGCCGAGGAGGCCCGCGCCAAGGGCTACCTGCGCCCCACCGACGGCGTGACCCTCGACCCGGACGCCCTGATCCACGACGCGAAGCAGGCGGCCCTGGCCCTCGTGCAGGCCGGCTACCGGCCGCCGCGGCCGACCCGCTTCAAGCTGCCCGGCCCGAGCGGCGCCAGCGCCATCGAGCTGTTCCTCTACCAGATGCACGAGGGCGGGTTCGCCACCGATCACGACCTCGTCGTCGGCAAGCAGCTCGCCCGCGTGCTCACCGGCGGGGACATCCCCAGCGGCACCTGGGTCACCGAGGACCACATCCTCGACCTGGAGCGGGAGGCCTTCGTGTCCCTGTGCGGCACCGAGGGCACCCAGAAGCGCATCCAGCACATGCTGAGCACCGGCAAGCCCCTGCGGAACTAGGCACCCCCTCTCACCCGGAGCATGGAAATGGCTGACAAGAACCCCCGCGATGCCGTCGTCGTCGCCGCGGTGCGCACCCCGGTCACCAAGGCCCGGCGCGGCGCCTTCAAGGACACCCGGCCCGACGACCTCCTCATGGCGGCCATGAAGGGCCTGCTCGAGCGCGTGCCCGACCTCGACCCCGGCGTCCTCGACGACGTGGTGATCGGCACGGCCTTCCCCGAGGGGGAGCAGGGCATGAACGTGGCCCGCGTCGCCGCCCTCGGCGTCGGCATCCCCGAGCACGTCCCGGCGATGACGATCAACCGCTTCTGCTCCTCCGGCCTCCAGTCCCTCGCCCAGGCGGCGGCGGCCATCGAGGCCGGCTGGATCGACGCGGCGCTCACCGGCGGCGTCGAGTCGATGACCATCATCCCCATGGGCGGCGTCAAGCCGACGCCGCACCCGGGGCTGATGGCCGAGAAGCCCGAGATCTTCACGCCGATGGGCATCACCTCCGAGAACGTGGCGAAGCGCTTCGGCATCAGCCGCGAGGAGCAGGACGCCTTCGCGCTGCGCTCCCACCAGAACGCCGCCCGCGCCATCGAGGAGGGCAAGTTCGCCGACGAGATCGTCCCGGTGTCCACCCGGGTCTACAAGGACGGCGAGTGGAAGGAGGTGGTCGTCGAGATCGACGACGGCGTGCGCCCCGACACCACCCTCGAGGGGCTCGCGAAGCTGCGCCCCGCCTTCGCCACCGACGGCACCACCACCGCGGGCAACGCCTCGCAGATGAGCGACGGCGCCGCCGCCACCCTGGTGATGGCCCGCGAGAAGGCCGAGGCCCTCGGGCTGAAGCCGATGGCCCGCCTCGTCGCCTACGCGGTCGTCGGCGTGCCGCCCGAGATCATGGGCATCGGCCCCGCCAAGGCGATCCCCGCCGTGCTGGACAAGGCCGGCCTCAGCCTCGACGACATCGACCTGTTCGAGATCAACGAGGCCTTCGCGAGCCAGTCGGTCTACTGCGTGCGCGAGCTCGGCATCGACATCGACAAGGTCAACGTCAACGGCGGCGCCATCGCGCTCGGCCACCCCCTCGGCTGCACCGGCGCCAAGCTCACCGCCACCCTCCTGCACGAGATGGCGCGCCGCGGCAGCCGCTACGGCATCGTCAGCATGTGCATCGGCGGCGGCATGGGCGCGGCCGCGATCTTCGAGCGCGAGGACTGATCCCTCCGGCCGGGCCCGTGGGATGATGGCCCCGCCATCTCCCCGGGCCCGACGTGTACCAGCTCCCCCTCCTCGCCGCGCTGCTCGTCGCGCCGGGCATCGCCCGCGCCGCGGGTCCCGAGCCCGCCGACTGCCTGGCGGACGCCCCGACCGCCCGGGTCCTCCCCCTGCTGCCCGCCGGCGACACC
>WGAH01000752.1 GCA_015489145.1 Deltaproteobacteria bacterium | reverse complement strand
GCGGCGCCGATCCCCCCTTGAATTCCCGGCCTCACCCGGGCGGGATGGAGGTGCGGCCGGGCGGGCCGCGCGCGAGGGGCCGAGGAGGCTGGCATGAGCCTTGCGAAGGAAGGAACCTCCACTCATGAAAAGCAGGCCCGGAACCCTGGCGGTCGCCGGCGTGGGCGACCTCGACGGCGATGGCTGCGACGACGTGGTCGTGGGCGCCCCCGACTCGTGGAAGGGCCTGAGCGACACGCCCTCGGCCTACCTGTGGATGGGCCCCGGCGAGGCGGACGGGTACTTCCGTTCCTCCGACGCCTTCGTCGGCGCCGAGACGAACCGGGGTTGCCTGGGGGCCTCGGTGGCGCCGGGACCGGACGGCGACGGGGACGGCGTCGCGGACGTGCTCCTGGGCGCGCAGTGCTGGGGCGAGGTGGACCTGTTCTCGGGGGACGTCTCGGCGGTGCCGGACGGCGGCTGGACGCCGGGGGAGGACGAGCTGGCGCGGTTCTACGTGCCCGAGGACGAGGTGAAGGGCTCGTCGGACGACGAGACGCTCAACGAGCTGTCGCGCTTCGGCTTCCGGCTGGCCGCGGCCGACGTGAACGGCGACGGCGTGGGCGACGTGGTCGCCTCGGCGCCGTATCCTGGGTCGTCCACCGGCGACGACGACCCGAGCCTCGGCGTGATCGCGGTCTTTCACGGGCCCTTTGACGGCGGCGGCGCGCCGGTGTCCTACGAGGACGCCGACCAGGCGATCAGCGGGAGCTGGGACAGCTCGGCGTTGTTCGGGGTGGACGAGTATCCCGACCTGGAACTCGGGGTGGGCCTGAGCCACGCCGACTTCGTCGTCGCCGGCGGCCGGCTGATCATCGAGGGCACGAGTCGGAGCTACCAGCAATCCAAGGACAACGCCGGCTGGCTGTTCCTCGGCCCCTTCGAGGCGGGCAGCTTCGAGCGTGGTTCTCCAAAGGAGTGGCCGACCTGCTGATCACGGGTCCCAACGACGACGGCAACCACCGCTGGGCCGGGCAGGCCCGCATCATCGGCGACGCCGACGGCGACGGCACCGACGCGAGTTGTTGAAAAAACAACCGGCAACGGCGCCAACATCGGCCTGTTCACCTTCGCCGCCGGCGGCGGCGCCGGGTGGTGAGCCCCGGCCGAGGGGCGCCGGCCCCCGGCCGGCGACGCCGTGAGGAGGAGCGGCGAGGGGCCGCCTCTACCGGGCGCGCCGGCGGCGGGCGGCGAGGAGCAGCGCGAACCAGCCCGGGAACGGCCCGCCGGGAAGCGCGGCGCAGCCGGCCGGGGGCGGGCCGGCGCGGGCGTCGCCCCAGCCGGCGCCGGTGTCGACTCCCTCGGGTCCCGCCTCCGCGGCGCGGTCGCGCAGGGCGGTCGTGGTCGCCTCGGCCTCGGGGAAGGGACCGGCGAGAAACAGGGCGGCGAGGCCGGCGACGTGGGGGGCGGACGCCGAGGTGCCGGTGAATCCGTCCGCTCCGAGGCTGGCGGTGGCGGCGAGCCCGGCGGCGCACAGGTCGGGGCGCAGGCGGCCGTCCTCGGTGGGGCCGCGGCTGCTGTAGGGCTCGAGCTCGCCGGTCCAGGGGTCGCAGGCCCCCACCGCCAGGGCGCCGACGGCGTCGGCGGGGAGGGTGAGGTTGCCCCGGTGCGTGGCGAGGTCCTCGGCCACGCCGCCCGCGGCGTACAGCCAGCCCTCCAGCCCCTCGGGCAGCGCGGCGCCCTCGGCGAGCACCGGCACCGCCACCGGCTCGTGCGAGGCGCAGTCGGCGGCGAGCGCCTCGTAGGGGCTGCTGCCGGGGCCGTCCTGGGGCTCGGCGGAGCGGGCGCACTCGCCGCCGTCCGCCTCCAGCAGCACGAGGTCGATGTCGGTGGTGGCGGCGTCCATGGGCTCCGACCAGCGAAAGCTCAGCTCGGCCCGGCCGCCGGGGGCCTCCACCGGCACGCCTTCCACCCCGCCGATCTCCAGGCGGCCGTCGCCGTCGGCGTCGGTGAGGGGACCGGATCGGTAGCGCCGGTTCTCGTTGCCGGCGGCGTTGACCCACACCACCCCGCGGGTCGCCACCAGCTCTGCCACGGCGGCGCTCACCGGGCTGCTGCCGTCGGCGGGCCAGGTGTTGTCGAGGCCGATGCTGGCGTTGACCACGTCGACGTCCTCGTCGCCCAGCCAGTCGATGGCGGCGAGCAGGTCCACCTCGTCGCGCACCTGCACCAGCCACAGCTCGGCGGCCGGGGCCACGTCGGCCACCACCTCGGCGACGGCGGTGCCGTGGGCGCTGGCCTGCACCCCGGAGGCGAAGCGGGTCCGCACCGCCCGGGGCAGCTCCGCGCCGAGGAGGTCCTCGACACCGGAAAAACCGACATCGACGACGGCCACCCGCGCGCCGCGCCCGCGCTCCCGCCACGCCCCGTCGGCGAACAGGGCCTCCCAGGCCGCGGTGCGGACCGCGCCGGGCGGGCCGCCCTTGGGGCGGACGGGCCAGGGCGGGCGCACGCGCCGCACCCCGGGCAGGCCGTCCAGGCGGCGGAGCGCGGCATCGTCGATGCGCACGGAGGCGAGCCCCTCGGCGGCGGCCTCGACCGGGATGCCGGCGGATTCGAGCTTCTCGGTGAGCTCGGCGGCGGACAGGCCCGGCGCCTCCACCACGGCGCGCTCCCCGGCCCGCGGCCCGCGCAGGGCCGGCGAGACGCGCGGCAGGTCCGCCGGGCGGGGGGCGGCGGCGGTCGGGCCGGCGAGGAGGAGGCCGGCGCCGAGGGCGGCGAGCCGGCGCGGGGCGGATCGATCCATGCCGGCAGGCTAATGCGGGGCGTCCCCCCGCGTCCCCCCAGCGCCATGGCCTCCTCCGCTCCCGCGTCGAACCCCGCCCCGCTGCCGCCGTCCTTCTACGCCCGGCCCACCCTCGAGGTGGCCCGCGCTCGACGAAGCAGCCGAGGAGGTCGCGGGCCCGTGCGCCTCCGC
>WGAH01000751.1 GCA_015489145.1 Deltaproteobacteria bacterium | reverse complement strand
GGTTCGCGGCGGTCGGGCCGCCGGAACGCCGCCTCCCGCTGGCGGCGAACTCCGCCGGCAGGGAGGCGACGGCGGCCCGCACCGCCGCCGTGAGGGTGGCTTCGTCGAGCTCGGCGCAGGCGCGGGCGATGGGGGTGCCGTCGAGCCAGGCCTCCACCACCGGCAGCATCCCCCCGGCCAGGGCCCGGTGGCCGACGGCGTTGGGGTGGTGCGGGTCCCGGTTCGCCGGGTCCTTCCCGTTGATGCCGCCGAAGAAGTCCTCCACCCCGGCGGCGGCGTAGAAGCGCACCCCGTCCACCCAGGGCAGGTCGAGGTCGCGGGCGAGGGCGGCCATCTCGTCCACCCTGTCGCGCTGCACCCGGCAGAAGCGCGCATTCTGGCGGTCCTCGGCGCACCAGCCGGCGTCGGGGCGGGCGATCACGTGGGGACCGAGGCCCAGCACCATGAAATCCACGTCGTGGGCGCGCACGTCGGCGAGCATCTCGTCGAAGTGCCCGCGGAACCAGGCCGCCTGGCGATCCGGGTCCGTCCAGGGATTGGCCCCGCGGTTCGCCTCCCGCTTGCGGGCGAGGACGGCGCCCTGGAGCGCCCGGTAGGCCGCCGAGCGCCGCAGCAGCGGCCGGGCGAGCCACAGGGGCAGCACGGCATCCTCGGGAAGCAGGGTGGTGCCGACGTAGATCGGGCGCTCCCCGGAGAGGTTGACCAGCTCGGTCGGCAGCGCGTCGTTGGTGTACCAGGCGTAGACGACGAGGTCCGGGTCGAGGTCCCAGCCCCGGTAGCGGAGGGTGGCGGCGACCTGCTCGACGTCGTAGCCGAAGACGGCGAGGTTGAAGACCTCGGTGGGCCGCCCGTCGTCGGCGAGGAGCGAGGCGAGCTGCGAGGGCCAGGCGGCGCCCTTGGGGACGTTGCCGCCGAAGGTCACCGAGTCGCCGACCACGACGACGCGGCGGACGCCGGGGCGGCGCGGCCGGTCGAAGGGGAGGTCGTTGAAGCCCTGGTCGTTGGTGAAGCGGCCGCCGGGCTGGATGCCGTACTTCCGACCCGGCTCGTCGGGCAGGAGGTCGAGGGTGCTGTCGGCCTCGGCGCGGCGGTAGCGCAGCTCGACGACGGCGGCCGCCGCCACGACGGAGAGGAGCAGGGCCGCCAGCAGCGCCGCGACCGGAAACCACCACCGCCGCGCGCCGCGAGCCATGCCGCCTCCCAGGGGCCCTCACGGTAGCCCCGGGGATCGGCGGTCGCCGCCATCGCCGGTTCGGCGGATTCAACGTTCCTGACGGGCAAGCCTCCACCGGAGGGCCACCGGGGGACGCCCGAAGGCGACGAGGGCGAAGCCGGCGGCGAACAGCGCCAGGAAGGGCACGCTGCCCCAGTGGCCGGCCCCGGCGGCCCAGGCGCAGCCCCCGGCCAGCCAGGCGGCGAGGAGCAGCTCGGCCCGGCGACCGCGGCCCCGCGCGGCGTAGCGGCGGCGGGTCTGGCCGGCCCGCCCGGCCTTGGGGGTGCGGACGAAGGTGGCGTCGCGATCCCGCAGCCCTTCGAGCACCGCGCGGCTCTGGTTCACCGAGATGCCGATGCCGAGCGCCATCGCGAGGGGGACCCGCGCGAGCTTCGCCCGCCACGAGCCCGTCAGCTCCCGCTCGGCGGCGGCGTAGTAGAGCGCCACGCTGGCGGTGGCGAGGAGGAAGGCGGGCAGGTCCACGAGCAGGCCGGCGGCGAGGAACCGCGGGCCCCGCAGGGCGACGCTCAGGGGCATGAGGGCCGCGAGGGCGAGGGCGAGGGGGTAGGCGAGGTTGCCGGTGAGGTGGACGAGGGCCTCGGCCTTCACCCGCGCCGGCAGGTCGGCGCGAAGCAGGCGCGGCAGGAGCTTGCGGGCGGTCTGCATCGTGCCCTTGGCCCAGCGGTGCTGCTGCACGAGAAAGGCGTCCATGTCGGTGGGAAGCTCGGCGGGGACCGCCACCTCGGGCAGGAACAGGAAGCGCCAGCCCGCCATCTGCGCCCGGTAGCTCAGGTCGAGGTCCTCGGTGAGCGTGTCGTGCTGCCAGCCGCCGGCCTCCTCGATGCAGGCCCGGCGCCACACCCCGGCGGTGCCGTTGAAGTTGAAGAAGCGGCCCGAGCGGTTGCGCGCCGTGTGCTCCAGCACGAAGTGGCCGTCGAGGAGCACCGCCTCCAGCCGCGTGAGCAGGTTGGCCTCCTCGTTGTCGTGGGCCCAGCGCGCCTGCACCATGCCGAGGCGCTCGGCCCCCGGCGCGAGGAAGGCGGGAACCACCCGGCGCAGGAAGTCCGGGGGCGGGATGAAGTCGGCGTCGAAGATCGCGACGAGCTCGCCGCGGGCCTCCCGGAGCCCGGCGGCGAGGGCGCCGGCCTTGAAGCCCGTGCGCGCCTCGCGGCGGAGCACCCGCACGTCCACCCCGCGCTCCCGCCAGCGCCGGGCGGCGGCCTCCGCAAGGACGGCGGTCTCGTCGGTGGAGTCGTCGAGCACCTGCACGTCGAGGCGGTCGCGCGGCCAGTCGAGGCGGGCCGCGGCGTCGACGAGGCGGGTGACGACGTTGGCCTCGTTGTAGACCGGGAGCTGCACCGTCACCCGGGGGAGGCGCGCGTCGGGGAGCTCGTCGAGGCGGCCCATCGGCGGGCGCTCCCCCCGGTGCCGCCAGTAGAGGGCGAGGATGAACAGCCGGTGCAGGCCGTAGGCGGCGAGCACCGCCAGGATGCCGAACCAGCTCCCGAGGACGGCGAGGCGCGCGGCGTCGATCCAGGAGAAAGGCAAGGGGCACCGCCGGGCGGAGGGCGTGGGTCGGCTACCGGATGCCGGAAAGCGCGTCAAGATTCAGGGCGGCGCCCCTTCGACCCTCCCCACGGGAATGCCGGCGGTCGGCCGGCGGTCCTCGACCCCCGCCTCCGGGAAAGCCAGGGGATAGGGGGTGGGCGATGCGGGAAAGCCGGACGCGAGGCCACGGCGAGGAACGGGCGAGGCGGGGCCCGCGCGTAGCGATGGTGGGCCTGCGGGCGCCTTGGGG
>WGAH01000750.1 GCA_015489145.1 Deltaproteobacteria bacterium | reverse complement strand
GGGGAACACGCTCGCGTCGGCGCCGTCGCGGACGCCTCCGACTGCGACGACGCCGACGCGAGCGTGTTCCCCGGGGCCGAGGAGGCCTGCGACGGGCTGGATCGCGACTGCGACGGGGTGGTGGACAACGGCTGCCTCGTCGGCGGGACGGTGGGGCTCGCCGACGCCCGGGCGCGGCTGGTGGGGGCGGCGGCCGGGGACTACGCCGGCGCCGCCGTGGCCGGCGTGGGCGACGTGAACGGCGACGGCCTCGCCGACGTGCTCGTCGGCGGCTGGGGCAACGACGGGGCCGCCACCTCGGCCGGGGCGGCGTGGCTGGTGACCGGCCCCGCCAGCGGCACCCTCGACCTGGGCGAGGCGGCCGCCGCCACCCTGACGGGCAGCGAGGCGGGCCAGGCCGCGGGCTACGCGGTGGCGGGGCCCGGCGACCTCGACGGCGACGGCTACGCCGACCTCCTCGTCGGCATCCCCTACGACGCCGAGGCCGCCTCCTACGCCGGGGCGGCGGCGGTGGTGCTCGGCCCGGTGACCGGCACCCTCGACCTCGGCGCCGCCGACGCGCGCCTTCTGGGCAGCGCCACCTACGACGAGGCCGGCATCGGCGTGGCCGCCGCCGGCGACCCCACCGGCGACGGCTGGCCCGACCTCCTCGTCGGCGCCTACGGCCACGACGCCGGCGGGGCCTCGGCCGGCGCGGTCTTCGTCGTCGCCGGCCCCGCGAGCGGCACCCTCGACCTCGACGGCTCGGCGGCGGCGATCCTCGTCGGTCCCGACGCCGGCGACATGGTGGGGACCTCCCTGGCCGGGGCCGGCGACGTGAACGGGGACGGGGTGGACGACCTCGTCGTCGGCAGCCACGTCCCCGACGGCTTCGCCGGCGCGGCCTGGCTGGTCCTCGGGCCGGTGAGCGGCACCGTCGACCTCGGCGCGGCCGACGCGATCCTGCGCGGAGAGACGGGCAACACCTACGCCGGCGAGGCGGTGGCCGGCCTCGGGGACGTGGACGGGGACGGCCTCGCCGACATCGCCGTCGGCGGCCACGCGGACGATGCCGGCGGCACGAACGCCGGCGCGGTCTGGGTCTTCGCCGGGCCGATCAGCGGCGAGCACGCCCTGTCCGAGGCGACGGCGGTGCTCGTCGGCGAGGAGAGCGGCGACTTCGCCGGCCACGCCGTCGCCGGCGCCGGGGACGTGGACGGCGACGGCCTCGCCGACGTGCTCGTCGGGGCCTACCGCGAGCCCACCGCCGGCACCCGCGCCGGCGCCGCCTACCTGGTGCGCGGGCCGGTCAGCGGCACCCTCGACCTGTCGGCGGCGGACGTGAAGCTCACGGCGGAGGCGGCCCTCGACAGCGCCGGCTACGCCGTGGCGGGGGCCGGCGACACCGACGGCGACGGCCGGGCCGACCTCCTCGTCGGCGGGCCCAACCACGACGAGGCGGGGACCGACGACGGCGTGGCCTGGCTGCTCGCCGGCGGGAGCCTCTGAGGCGGGCCCCGGCGGCGGCTCCCGACCCCGGGCGGCCGCGGCGGCGGCGGGGTAGATCCGGCCTTCGGAGGTCCCATGCCCCTGCGTCCCGGCCACCACCTGCTCACCCCGACCCTGGGCGTCCACGTCCTCGAGGCCGCCGCGCCCGGCCCCACCGCCATCGTGCAGGCGGGCATCCACGGCGACGAGGTGGCCGGCGTCCACGCGCTGGCCGAGCTGCTCGAGGAGGGCCTGCGCCCGGCGCGGGGGCGGCTGCTGGTCATCCCGGTGCTCAACGCCCCGGCCTACCGGGCGCGGCGGCGCACGCGGCCGGGCGGCCTCGACCTCAACCGCAGCTTTCCCGGCGACGCCGAGGCCCCCGAGCCCGAGCGCCGCCTCGCCCGCCGCCTCCTCGACCTGGTGCTCGACGAGCGCCCGGCCCTGGTCGCCACCCTCCACGAATCGACGAAGCGCCACGACCCCGACCGCATGCCCTCCTTCGGCCAGAGCATCGTCTACGGGGTCGAGCCGCGCCCGCCGGTGGTGGACCGGGTGATCGCCCGCCTCAACGCGACGATTCGCGAGCCCGACGAGCGCTGGGCGCCGCTGCACTACCCGGTGGCCACCTCGTCGACCGAGGTGATCGTCGACGCGCTCGCCGCCGAGGGCGTCGCCTGCACCGGCCTGTGCATCGAGACCTGGATGGCCTTTCCCGAGGCCCGGCGGGTGGCGATGCACCGGCAGGTCGTCCGCCTGCTCCTCGCCGACCTCGGCATCCTCTGACCCCCCCGGAGGCCCCGTGCGCC
>WGAH01000749.1 GCA_015489145.1 Deltaproteobacteria bacterium | reverse complement strand
CGGCATGGGCGGCATGGGCGGCGGCTCCGACGACGGCATGGGCGGCATGGGCGGCGGCTCCGACGACGGCATGGGCGGCGGCTCCGGCATGGGCGGCGGCTCCGGCATGGGCGGCGGCTCCGAGCACTGATCCCACCCTTCCGCGCACCCACCGGCCCCCCGCTCGCGGGGGGCCATCGTCGCGTGAAGGCTCCATCCGGATAGGCCAATTCGAACCAGCTTCCCGAGGTTCCCCTGCTTCCCCTCCTCCTCGCCCTGTTCCTGGCGGCCCCGGCGCGGGCCGCCGCCTCCGTGGCGGCCCCGGCGCGGGCCGCCGACCCGCTCGAAACCCGGTTCGACCAGGCCCTCGCCGACTGGCGCGACGGCCGGGCGGACGAGGCGCGCGAGGCCCTCGCCGCCATCGCCGCCGAGCGCCCGGATCTCCCCGGCGTCTGGTTCTGGCTCGCCCGCGCCGCCCGGGACGCCGGCGACCTTCCCGAGGCCGCCCGCGCCATCGCCCGCTGCATCGAGCTCGAGCCCGATTCGCCCGACGCCCACTACCTCGCGGGGCTGATCGCCTCCGAGAGCGAGCGTCCCACCGAGGCCATCGGCGAGTTCGAGTCCGCGATCCGCCTCGCGCCGGACGGGCCCCTGGCCGCCCCCGCCCGCGAGCGCCTCGCCGACCTCCGCTGGCGGCAGGACCGCGACCGCGCCCTCGACCTGCTGGGAGCGCGTCGGGCCGACGAGGCCCGCCCCCTGCTGGAACGACTCGACGCGGCCCGCCCCGGCGACCCGGTCGTCCAGACCGCGCTGGCGACGGCGGACCTCCTCGACGGTCGGGCCGAGACGGCCCTGGAGCGCCTCGACGCCGTGATCGCCGGCGCCCCCGACCACGAGGAGGCGCGCTACTGGCGGGCGCTCGCCCTGGCCGAGCTGGGCCGCCGCCCCGAGGCCCGCGCGGCCCTCGCCGATCTCGCCGACAGCGCCGATCCCACCGTGTCCGCCGCCGCGCGGCGCACCCTCGCCGCCTGGGCGGAGGCCCCGGCGGCCGAGCCGGTGCCGCGGGCCACCCCTTCCCGGGCGGTCCGGAGCTGGTGGTCCCTGGGCGGGGCCTGGGACAGCAACCCCGCCAACGTCTCCGACACGACCCGCACGAGCACCTCGCCCGCCACCTCCGGTCTCACCGCCGGCGGGCGGGTGCGCTGGCGGGCATGGAGCGGCGACCGGACCCGCCTGTTCGTCGCGCCGGGCGGGGTGCTGCGGACCTACGCCGAGGACGGCTCCCTCGGCGGCGCCTGGGACTACGCCCAGGCCGGCCTGGCCGCCGCGGTCGAGCGCGACGCCGGGCGCTGGGCCGGGTGGGCCGGAGCGCGCGCCGACCTCGCCTGGCTCGGCTGGTCCCCCCTCGTCGACCGGCAGGCCGGCTGGGTCGGGGGTCGCTTCGCCGTCGCGGACCGGCTGCACCTGCGCCTGCGCCTCGACGCCTTTCGCCGCACCGCCCACCAGGACGCCTACGACAACCTCACCGGCACCGGCCTGTCGGCGCTTCCCGAGGTGCGCGTCGGCCTCGGCGGCGGCTGGCGGGTCGACCTCGGCCTGTTCGCGGGCAGCGAGGACGCCAGCCCCTACACGGTCGGCTGGACCACCAGCGCCGGCGAGACGATCACCGTCGAAGCCGAGGCGGACTGGCGCGGGGTCGGCCCCCGGGTGGCCGTGCGCGGCGAACCTCTCCCGGACCGGCTGGAGCTGTCCGCGAGCGCCCTCACCCTCACCCGGGTCTACGGGGTGGCCGAGGCCGCCGCCTCCTCCACCGGGGCCACCCGCGAGGGCGACCGGGAGGATCGCCACACCAGCGCGGTGGCGGCCGCCAGCCTCCGCGTCGCGCCGGCCACCTGGCTGTTCCTCCGCGCCAGCACCGTGGTGAACGACTCCAGCCTCGACGCCGACACCTGGCTCATCGACCGGGACTACCGCCGCACCCTCGTGCTGGCCGGGGTGGAAGCCCGACCATGACCGCCCCCGGCCCGTGGAGCGGCCTGTCGGCCGAGGCCTTCGCCGCCGCCACCCGCGAGGAGCAGCGCCGACTGCTGCGCCTCGCCCACGCCCTCACCGGCGACGCGGCGCTGGCCGAGGACCTCGTGCAGGACGCCCTGGTGCGGGCCTGGCTGGCGCGGGACCGCTTTCGCGAGGGGGCCCGGCCCTACCCCTGGCTCGCCCGCATCCTCCGCAACGCCTTCCTCGACCACGTGCGATCCGCCCGCGTCCGACGCGAGCGCCCCTCCGAGGCGCCGCCGGAACGCGCCGCCCCGGAGCCGAGCCCGCTCGACGCCGCCGAGGCGCGGCAGCGCGCCGCCGCCGTCCGGGCGGCCGTGGCGCGCCTCCCGCCGGACATGGCCCTGGTGGTCACCCTCGTGGACCTCGACGGGCTGGACTACGCCGAGGCGGCCGAGGTCCTCGACATCCCCGTCGGCACCGTCCGCTCGCGCCTGAGCCGGGCGCGGCGCCGCTTGCGGGAGCTGCTGCGGCCGGCCATGACCTGAACCCGCTTCGTCCGGTTCGGCCGAGCCGCCGCGTCGAATCGTGGCCTACAATGGCCGGGGGGACGCGCGGAGGAACGCGAGGCCCCACCCGGCCACCCGGAGCGGACATGGACGAGGAGAGAGGCTTCCCCCTTCCGAGCTGCAGCGCGGCGATCGTCGGCGCCATCTTCATCTTCACCGGCCTGCCCCTCGTCGGCTTCGCGATCATCGGCGGCTCGATGCTGGTCCGCTTCCTCGCGAACAAGGAACTGGAATGGCGGGAGGAGCGGGCGGTCCGCAAGGCCGTCGCCTCCGTGGAGCTCGACGACCGCCTGCGCCTGGCCCGGGCGATCATCCGGCTCGGGGTGCTGATGGCCGCGGCGGACGGCGTCGTCGAGGCGGCCGAAATCGCCGTGATCCGCCGGTTCTTCCTGCGCCACGGGGCGCCGCCCGAGATGATGCTCTGGGTGGACCACCAGCTCGCCGAGGCGACGAAGGGTTTTTCGGTCGACGCGGTGCTCGCCGAGGTCAACCGCATCGCCGACCGCGAGGACCGCATCGTCGTGATGATGGTGCTGGCCGAGATCATGGCCGCCGATGGCGCCATCGACCCGGCCGAGCTGGCGGCGCTGTACCACCTCGGCGCCGGCCTGGGCTTCGGCCCCGACGAGATCCCGCGCATCCTCGGCATCGAGGACGAGGACTCCGGGCCGGGCGAGGACCGGGTGGCGGCGGCCCTGCGCGAGCTCGGCCTGGAAGCGGGCGCGTCGCTGGCCGAAGCGAAGCGGGCCTACCGGAAGCTCGCGCAGAAGTACCACCCGGACAAGGTGGCGAACCTGGGCCCCGGCGTCGCCGAGGCCGCCGGCGAGCGCATGCGCCGCATCAACGCCGCCTGGGCCACGATCCAGGAGGCGATGGGCTGAAGGTCCGTGAAGCCGCTCCCTCCCGACGCCCGCTTCGCGATGGCCGGTGCTCTCCGCGCCGCGGCGTGCGGCAGCCGCCCCCTGTCGCCACGCGCGCTTGCGCCCCAATTCCCGGCATCGATCCCGCGGGGCCCGCCAGGCGCTGAACGGAGGAACGAGGCGTGCACGAGAACTCCGGCTGCGTGAACCTGGTCTTCCAGTCCTCGTGGCTCGTGGCGGGTGCGCTCGCCTGCGGTGGGCACTGGATCGCGGCCATCCTCACGCTGTTCGGCCTTCAAGTCCTGGCTTTCGCGATGCATGCGGCGACGGGCGGGCTGGCTCGCGACCGCCGGCAGCTCGCCGTCGCCCACGACCGTCTCGCCGAGCCGGTGCGCGGCACCCTCGAAGACGAACGCTCCCGCCTCGCCGTCTGCATCATCCGGCTGGCGCTGCTCGTCGCCACGGCCGACGGCCCCGCAAGCCACCGCGAAATCGCGGCGATCCGACGTTTCTTCTCGAGTCGGGGCGCGGCCGGCGATCGCCTCGCCTGGATCGAGCTCCAGATCGAGAGCGCGCCCTTCCACACCGATCTCGACGGGCTGATCGCCGAGGTTCGCCGGATCGCCGACAAGCCCCTGCGTCAACCTCTGCTCGAAGCCCTCGGCGACGTGCTCGTCGCCGACGGAGGGGCCGATCCCGACGCGCTGGCCCTGCTGCTCCATATCGCCGCCCGCCTGGACTTCACCCCGGAAGAAGTGCGGACCATCCTCGGTCTGCCCAGCCCGAAGACCGGCCGTCCCCGCGACCTGGTCCGAGCCCTCGCCGAACTCGGCCTCGGCCCGGAGGCCTCCTTCGAGGAAGCGCGGCGGGCCTACCGGAAGCTCGCGCAGAAGTACCACCCGGACAAGGTGGCGAACCTGGGCCCCGGCGTCGCCGAGGCCGCCGGCGAGCGCATGCGCCGCATCAACGCCGCCTGGGCCACGATCCAGGAAGCGATGGGCTGAGGCTTCGCCACCGGGCGGTTTCCGCGCGGGCCCGTCAACCCAGCCAGGCCGCGGGATCGGCGGGAAAGCCGGTGAGCCGGCCGCCGGCGGGGTCGAGGTGGAACTCCAGCTCGGGGAGGTCGGCGAGGTCGGCCGGGTGGTGGCGCTCGGTGAGGAAGTGGAGGCGCTGGTTGGCCGATCCGAGGAGGGGCAGCCCCTCCACCCGTCGCCGGCGGCGGTAGGGGCCCGCCACCAGGAGGTCCACCCGCGCCAGCAGCTCCGCCGCCCCCGGCGGGGCGGCGCGGGGCCCGCGCCCACGAAGCTCGTCGAGGGTGTAGCCGGAAAAGGCGACGACCCCGAGCCCGGCGCG
>WGAH01000748.1 GCA_015489145.1 Deltaproteobacteria bacterium | reverse complement strand
GTCGGGGCGCGGCGGGGGGCGGGACATGGTGCGGTCGAGGGTGTCGGCATGGTCGGCCCGTTCCTGGAGACGCCGCTCCCGGGCGTGGGCCCGGTGGACGTCCATGGCGCGGTTGATCGCGATGCGGCGAAGCCAGAAGAAGATGCTGCTGCCCCGGGGCTCGTACTGGTCGATGCGCTCGAGGGCGAGGCGGAAGGCGTCCTTGAGCACGTCCTCGGCGAGCTCGCGGTTGGGGAGCCGCGGCAGGATCACCCGCCGGTAGAGCCGGTCGCCGTACCACTCGAACAGGCGGGCGGCGGCGTCGCGGTCCCCCGCCTTGAGGCGGAGCACGACGTCGAGCTCGTCGTCGGGCGGCGCGAGGCCGGGGTCGGCAGCGGTCAAGGGCGCCTCCTCTTCGCCCGGCCGGACAACGGACGGCGAGGCGGGATCTTACACGGGAGGGCCGCCCGCCGCCGGGGGGGCGGCCGACGCCGCCGGGCTATCATCGGCGCGATGGCGACCGGCCCTTCCAGACCCGCCGGCGTCCACCCGCTGGTGGCCGCCGCCCTGTTCGTCGGCATCGCCCTGTTCGTCGGCGGGATCGTCCGAACTGCGGTGGACCACCGCCAGGCGCGCCGGGCCGGCTGGCGGGTGTTCGCGCTGCTCTACGGGGTGAGCGAGGTCGGCGAGGGGGCCGAGGTCCCGGTCGCCGCCGAGGGGCACGCGAGCGGGGATCCGGGCGAAGGGGGCGACTGCCCGGCCACCCGCCCCGGGGAGCTGGCCTGGTCGGCCTTCCTGATCAAGGGCCAGCGGCGCACGGTGCTCTTCGACACCGGCTTCGACGACCCGGCGATGGCCCGGCGCTGGCGGGTGCGCGGCTTCCGGCGGGTCACGAGCATCGTCCGCACCCTCGGCGTCGACCCGGAGGACGTCACCGACGTGGTGCTCAGCCACCTGCACTGGGACCACGCCGGCAACGTGGCGCCCTTCACCCGGGCCCGGGTGTGGGTGCGCCGCGCCGAGTACGACTGGGCGCGCTCGGTGGTGGCCCCGGAGCGCTTCGCCCGGCACGGCGTGCACTGGACGGACGTGGAGGTCCTCCAGAGCATCGAGCGCAGGGGGCATCTCGAGCTGCTCGGCGACCGTGGGGTCGAGATCGCCCCGGGTCTCCGGCTGCACCTCGGCGGCCTGCACAGCCGCGGCGACCAGTGGCTCGAGGTGCGGGTGGGCGGCACGGTGGGCACGGTGGTGATCGTCGGCGACGACGCGGCCTCCTTCGCCTCCCTGACCCGCGAGGCCGCCGACGCGGCCCGCGCCCGGCTGCGCGCCCGCATGGCCGAGCTGGCCGGCGGCGAGGACCACGTCCTCATGTCCCACGACATCGGCATCTGGAGCCGCTTCCCGGAGGTGGCCGACCGGGTGGTCGAGATCCGCTGACGGGGCCGCGCGCCGGTTGTCAGTCGGCGCGGCGCACGACGTTGTAGACCGCCGCCACCCGGGCGACGGGCCGGGCCGGGTCGTCGTGGTAGACGGTGGTCTCGGTGGCCGCCACCCGGTTGCCCATGCGGATCACCCGGCTGGCCGCCCGCAGCGGCACGTCGGTGCGACCGGGGCGCAGGTAGTCCACCCGCAGGTCGACGGTGCTGACCCGGTCGCCGGGGCCGGTGAGGCTGAACACGGCGAGCCCGCCGGCGTTGTCGCCGAGGGTGGCGATGACGCCGCCGTGCAGGGCCGGCCGGAAGGGGTCGCCGGTGAAGCGGCGCTCGGCGGGCAGCTCCATGACGGCCTCGCCCTCGCCCATCGACAGGACGCGCATCCCGAGGTGCGCGTTGAAGGGGACCTCCTCGGTGAAGAAGCGGGCGAACTCGGCGTGGTCGGGGCGCATGAGCCGCGCCTAACCGGGCGGGCCGGCGCCCTCAGCGTTCGGGGTCGAACTTGTGGGCGAGGACGATCATGCTGCCGCGGCGCCGGTGGTCGTGCCAGGCGCGAATCGGCTGGAGGCCGGCGCGGATCAGGGCCCAGGCCAGGCTCTCGCGGTCGAACCACACGAGGCGCTCCGGGTCGCACCACAGGGGGTCGTCGTAGCCGAGGGCCCGGTGGACGGGGTGGTCGAGGGTGGGCACCGACAGGCCGAGCACGCCGCCGGTCTCGAGGCGGTCGGCCAGCGCTTCGAGGAGGGCCATCGGCTCCCGCACCCGGTCGAGGAGGCCCCAGCAGGTCACCACGTCGAAGGGGCCCTCGGGCAGGTCGGCGGGCAGGGCGCCCCGGCCGATGCGGACGCCGAGGCGGTCGCGGGCCCAGCGGGCGCCGGGGGGCTCGTCGGGGGCGAAGCCGGTGACGTGGAAGCCCCGCCACTCGGCCGCCGTCAGGAAGGTTCCCCACCGCGAGCCCACGTCGAGGAGACCGGGCGCCCGCTCGCCGCGGTCCACCCAGCCGGTGCCGTAGCCCGCCTCCCGGATGCGCTCGATCACCTGGTCGTGGACCCGGAGGCGCTGGGCGAGGGCGTCGGCATCGGGCGGCGCCTCGGCGGGCTCGGGCGCCGACAGGCTGCGCCAGGCGTCGAGCACGCGGGTGGGCGGGGGCGCGGAGACGCGGGCGAGACCGCAGTTCTCGCAGCGCACCCACAGCACCACCGGGTCGAGCAGCCCGTGCGCGCGGTGGTGCTTCGTGATGTTGCCGGCCCACAGCGGCTTTCCGAGGATCTCGCCGCAGGTCGGGCAGGCGACCTCGGGAAAGCGGCCGATCCAGGGGCGGCGCGCCTCGTCGGGGGGGGCGCGGAGGTCCGCGAGGCGCGGGTCGTGGGCGACGGCCTCGCGGAACAGCACCTCGGCGCGGCCCGGCAGGCCCAGGCGGGCCAGGGCCTCGGCGAGGGCGTGGGTCGCCTCGGGCAGCTCGGGGCGACGCTCCAGCGCCGCCTCGGCCAGCCGCCGCGCCAGCCGGGCGTCCACCGGCAGCGCCACCCGGGCGGCCTCCACCAGCTCCTCGGCCGGAGCGCCGTCCCGAAGGATTCCCTGGAGGGTCCGCAGGGCGCGGCCGGGGTCCCCCCCTTCGAGCGCCGAGCGGGCGTGGTCCACCGATGCCGCTCTTGCTTCCATGGCCCACGCATCGGTCGGCGGGATCGCGACCTTGAGCGGCGCGGCGGCGCCGGGCAACAAGAGAACCCGGCCGGATGGAATGGTGGGCGAGAGAACCGCCCCGGATGGAATGGTTTGCCGGAGCCGGCGCACGGTGAAACGCCGGTTTTCGGCCTTGGGCCGCGCGCGGGGGGCGAAAAACCTTCCATGGAGGGCGGTTCTCTTTGGGAAACCTTCCATGGAGGGCGGTTCTCCTGGACCCGTCGCCCTCACGCGCGGCCCGCCAGCCGGGGCCAGCGTTGGCGGATGTCGGTGGTGTCGAGCGCGCGAAAACGGGGGTCGCGGCAGACCGTGGCGACGCGGAGCACGGTCGGATCGAGGCTCGAGGGCGCCCGCCCCGCCGTTTGCGGGCTCACACCGGCAAACCGGGCGATGGCCGCGTTCGACGCCCCGGTCAGCGCGCGGAGGGCTCGCAGGAGGAAGGCCCGCCCGGGTCCCGGGCGACGCAGCTCGGGGAGGGGGAGGCGCCCGAGGCTGCTCACCGCGTGTCGGACGTCCTCCATCGCGGGTCCTTCCGCGGGTCGCGGCGGCTACTGCGCGGGCACCATGACGTAGATCGCGGCCTCGTCGAGGGTGACCTCCTCGTCGTCGATGGTGCCGACGAGGGCGAGGTCGATTTCGACGGTCCGGTCGCTCGGGCCGCTGGCGACGGTGCCCTCGATGTCCACGTCGAACTCGAGGGGGGTGCCGGCGGTCACGTCGGCGTAGGCCTCGGGGCTGATCGAGCGGACCATGCCGTACTCGTCCGCGACCACCTCGAGGCGCACCTCGTCGAAGACCGCCTCGTCGATGAGGCCCTGCACGGCGCGCACCACGGCGTTCCGGAAGTCGGCGCTGGAGCCGTTCCAGGTGATCACCGCCGGCTCGGAGGCGCCGTCGCCGTCCATGTCGCCGTAGGAGCCGGTGCCCTCGGCGATCGCCGCCATCTGCCGGAAGGGGTCGGAGCCCTGGGACAGCCCGACGGCCACGCCGATCACGTGGGCGCCGATCGCGTTCAGGGCGGCGATCACGTCGCTGCTGCCCGCGTCGAGGGGGCAGCCGCCCGGGGTGGCGTAGCCGGCCTCGGGGTCGCGCAGCGCGGTGTCGGTGGCGTAGATCACGATGGGCAGGATGCCCTCGCGAAAGCCGAAGCCGCCGACGCTGCCGCCGTCCGGGGTGGTCGGGTCGGCCACGCCGTCCACGGCGCCGCCGAAGGCGTCGGAGGCGCCCGCGAGGAAGGGCGGAACGTCGTCGGTGGCGTCGTAGCCGCCGTCGCAGCCCTGGTCGTAGCCGAGGCCGGCGGCGGCCTGGTACAGCGCCTCGAGGGTGGCCTCGGGGGAGTCGGCGCCGTCGTGGATCGTCACGTCGCCGGAGAGCGCCGACTGCACCCGCGCGAAGTCGGAGGTCTGCTGCTGGTGCAGGGTGAAGGGCTTGTCGCGGCCGGCGCCCATGCTGCCGAAGTTGTAGTCCTCGAAGGTGGCGACGCCGAAGGTGATGTCGGGGATGCGGGCCTGGAGGCTGCTCGAGATGCTGGCGAACTCGTCGGCCACGGCGGTGGCGGTGGAGCCCATCGAGCCGGTGGTGTCGATGAGGAAGGCGACGTCGGCCATCTCGTAGTCGCCGGTCAGCTCGAGGGAGACGGTGGTGCTGTCGCCCTCGTCGACGGTCACGCACACGCCGTCCTCGTCGCCGGTGCCCGTCCAGGTGGCCGTCTTGCGGCCGCCCGGGTCGTTGGAGGAGACCCACAGGGTGCCGGAGAAGGCGCCGTCGGTGGAAGGGGCGAAGCGCACCTCGAGGTCGGCGGTCCCGCCGGGCTCGAGGTCGAGGGGCAGCTCCGGGAGGCCGGCGAGCTCGAAGCCCTCGCCGGTGTGCAGCACCTCGTCCACGGTGAGGGTGGCGGAGCCGACGTTGGCGAGGGTGACGTCGAGGGTGTCGACGCAGCCGGGCACGAGGTCGCCGAAGTCCCACTCGGGCGGGTCGATGGACAGGACGGGCACCGCCCAGGAGCCGGTCAGCTCGACGCTGAGCTCCGGCGTGTCCGGGTCGGTGCTGTAGATGCGGGCGGAGCCCTCGTCGAGGGTGTGGACCGGCTCGTAGGCCACCTCGACCGCCGTCGAGGCGCCGGGTTCGACGCGCAGGGGCAGCGGGGTGAGGAGCGAGAAGGCCGAGGAACCGCGCATCTCGATGGCGTTCACGTCGAGGGCCGCGTCGCCCTCGTTGCGGATCGTGAAGGTGTCGGTGGCGGTCTCGCCGGTGGGCACGTTCTCGAAAAGGAGCTGCGCCGGCTCGACGGCGATGTCGGGCTCGCCGGAGGCGGAGGCGTCGGTGTTGAGCGTGTAGTCGCGCCCGCAGGCGGCGAGGGCGATCGCGAGGAGGGCGGCGTGGTGCATTCCCGGTTCCTTCCGGCGTCCGCGGCGAGGGGGGCTCCCCGCATCCTACCGGCCCCCGGGGCGGATCGCCACCGGCGCGCGGGTCGGCTCAGAACCGGCCGGCGACGCGCAGGCTCGCGGGGCCGGCGGACAGCGCGACCCCGGCGCGGTCGGCCCGGTGCAGCTCGGGGACCAGCCACCCCACCGAGCCGCCGACGAGCAGCCCGACGATCACGTCGCTGGGCCAGTGCTTGCCGGCGGCCACCCGCAGGGCGGCGGTGGTGGCCGACAGGGCGGTGGCCCCGCCGTAGAGGCCGACGCGGGCGGCCGGGGCGAGGTCCGCCGAGAGGTCCACGGTGCGGGCGGCGGCGAAGGCGACGGCGGCGGTGGTGCTGCTGTGCCCCGAGAAGAAGGACTTGTCGTCGTCGGGGCTGCCGGTGCGCCCGTCGCCGAGGGTGTAGGGGCGCGGCCGGTCGACGGCCTGCTTGGTCAGCTCGGTGATCGCGCCGTTGATCGCGAAGGCCTCGACGACGTTGCCGAGAGCCGGCCCCGCGGCGCCGGGCCCCGCGAGGATCGGGGTCCCGCCGAGGCCGAGGGCGAGGGTGCCGTACAGCAGGGCGTCGCTGGCCCGGGCGGCCCCGGCGTCGACCCGGGTGCGCCCCAGGGCGTCGATGCCCCCGGGCTCGCCGACGGAGGCGTCCGCCGTCACCGGCTGTCGGCCGCCGCCGAGGTACAGGCCGGCCCAGATCGCGCCGGTGCCCAGGGTGAGGGGGAGGTCGACGCCGCCGTTCCAGGTGACTCCGGGGGCGGCGTGGGCGGCGGCGGCGAGCAGGGCGGCGAGGAAGGGAGCGGGCACCGGGCACCTCCGGGGCCGCATCGTAGTGCAGGATCGGGGTGCGGGCCGTCCCGGGGAGGGGCGGCGGGATAGGCGCGCTCCATGCGTGCGGACGGACCGGCGGGACGCGGGGAGGCGTCGGAGCTGCGGGAGGCGGCCGCCGCCGGGCGCGTGCTCGTGTTCGGTCGCGGGG
>WGAH01000747.1 GCA_015489145.1 Deltaproteobacteria bacterium | reverse complement strand
GATCCTGCATGTGTCAGAATGGTGACGGAGGCCCGCATGATCGCCCTGGCCCTGCTCCTCGCCTGCGCCCCCGGAGAGGAACCCGCCTCGACGCACCTCGACGAGGCCTTCGCCGACGCGGCCTCCGACTTCGACGTGCCCCGCGACCTCCTCGTCAGCGTGAGCTACGCGCTCACCCGCCTCGACGACCGGGGCGGGGCGGCCTCGGCCGACGGGGCCGTGGGCCTCATGAACCTCTACCTCGACGAGGCGCGTTCCCCCTCCCTGGCGGAAGCGGCGGAGCTCACCGGCCTCGACGAGGAGCGCGTCGAGACGGACCCGGTCGCCAACATTCGCGGCGGCGCCGCGATCCTCGCGCACCTCGCCGACGTGCGCGAGGCGCTCACCGGCGAGCCCGTCGACACGATGGAGGAGTGGTACCCGGTGGTCGGGAGCTGGTTCGGCCGGGCCGACCCGCTGGTCGCCGAGGGCTTCGCCGGGCAGGTCTTCGACCTGATGGAGACCGGCTTCGCCGTCGAGACGGAGCACGGCTGGATCGAGGTCGAGCCGCGCGTCTTCCCCTGGCGGGTCCGCCCCCTGTCGGGCAGCTCCCTCATCGCCCAGTTCGTCCCCGCCAGCAGCGCCAACTACACGAACGCCAGCCGCGGCGTCGGCGACATCGACACCATCGTCATCCACACCACCGAGGGCAGCTACGCCGGCACGATCTCCTGGTTCCAGAACAGCGCCGCCGGGGCCAGCGCCCACTACGTGATCCGCTCCTCGGACGGCCAGATCACGCAAATGGTCGACGAGGAGGACATCGCCTGGCACGCCGGCCACTGGGAGACCAACCAGCGCTCCATCGGCATCGAGCACGAGGGCTACGTCAGCGATCCCGAGACCTGGTACACCGACGCGATGATGCGCTCCAGCGCCGCCCTGGTGCGCGACATCTGCGACCGCTACGGCATTCCGATGGACCGCAGCCACATCATCGGCCACTACGAGGTGCCCGGCTGCCCCACCGGCACCGGCGGCGGGGCCTCCTGCCACACCGATCCCGGCTCGGGCTGGGACTGGGACTACTTCATGTACCTGGTCACCGCCGAGGGCGGCGCCACCGAGATCCTCACCGGGGGCCTCAGCGACGGCCCGCGCACCGGGCGCTTCGAGGCGGTGGCCACCAGCAGTCGCCTCGGGATCACCGACACCTGCTCGGGGCCGCTCAGCGGCAGCGTGTCGGGCGGCACCCTCTACCTGACCGCCACCTGCCTCCTCGACGACCACGGCGACCGCGTCGGCGAGCTGCCCGTCACCTTCTCCGGCTCGGTCGACCGCGAGACCACCGTGGACGGCCGGGTGGTGGTCGAGGGCTACTCGGACTCCTGGGAGGGCGAGATCACCGACGACGGCGCCGTCGAGGCCACCTGGACGGGGTCGCACGACCTCGGCGGCGACGTGGGGGTGCTCACCTACACGGCGACGATTCGCGTGGAGCCCGGCGAGTAGGGCCGCCGATCAACCGTTCTCGGCGGGCGCCTCGCGGCCGAGGCGGGCGACGAGCGCCGTGAGCGCGAAGCCGAGGACCACCAGGCCCACGGCCCCGGCCACCTGCCCGGCGCTGGGCGAGAAGAAGGCCGTCGGCCACTTCTCGGCGGGGATTCCGGCGAGGACCTCGGGCGTGACCACCTGTCCCTTCCAGGTGCTCCCGAGCGCGGGCGGCACGCCTTCCTGGAAGGGCCACAGGCCGACCACGGCGCCGACGAGCAGGCCGAGGAGCACGCCGAGGGTGGGCGTCTCGTGGCGGGCGAGGAGGCGCTCGAGGGCGTTGCTCACGACGACCACGCCGACGACCACCCCGAGGCCCACCGGCAGGATCACGCCGAGGAAGGGCCCGGTGGCGGCGGCGAGATCGCCCGACTTCAGCGCCTCCTTGAAGGCGTCGATGCCGCTCAGGATCGGCACGTACTGCCCGAGCACCAGCAGCAGGTAGCCGCCGCTCACCCCGGGCAGGATCATCGCCGCCGCCCCGGCGGTGCCGCCGAGGAACAGGGCCAGGAAGCCGCTGCCCCCGAGCCCGCCGGTGCCGGCCCCGCTCGCCTGGGCGAGCCCCAGCGCCGCCATGCCGGCGAAGCCGGCCGCCGCCCCGATCCACAGGGCGCGACCGCGCTGTCGGACGAGGCCCCACACGACGGGCAGCCCGCCCAGCGTCAGGCCGATGAACAGGCTGTACATCACCCAGCGGTGCTCGACGACGAGGTCGCGCACCGGCCCGGCGAGCAGCGCGATGGTGAGCCCGGCAGCGCCGACCACGCTGCCGAGGACCGCCAGGGAGGGCAGGCGGAAGCGCAGGGTGGTGACCTCGGCGATGCCCTGGATGAAGCGCGGGTAGACCCCCGAGGCGAGCAGCATCGTGCCGCCGCTGATGCCGGGCACGAGGTTGGCGAGGCCCATGAG
>WGAH01000746.1 GCA_015489145.1 Deltaproteobacteria bacterium | reverse complement strand
GCCGTCCCCCGGGGGGGATGCCCCGCTCGGCCTCGCGCTGGATGGCCCGCAGCACCCCGAGCCCCTCGCGCTTCGCGAGGAAGGCGCCGACGGCGCCGGTACCCACGACGATGAGCACGGTGGGGAGGGGGCCGATGACCTGGCCGAGCGCGACGAGCAGGTACAGCTCCACCGCAGGCACCACGGTCATGAGGAGGAAGAGTCGGGCGAGCATGGCGGAAAGCTACTCCCCGTCGGCGGCGAGGCGAGCCTTGGCCCGTTCCCAGAGGGCGTCGAGGGCCGCGGCGTCGAGGGCCTCCAGGTCGAGGCCCTCGGCGCGGGCGATGGCCTCGACCTCCCGGAAGCGCCGGGCGAAGCGGTCGTTCGCCGCGCGGAGGGCGTCCTCGGGCGGGGCGCCGAGGTGGCGGCCGAGGGTGGCCAGGGCCATCAGCGCGTCGCCGTACTCGTGGGCGATGGCGCCGGCATCGCCGGTCTCCAGCGCCGCCTCGAGCTCGGCCAGCTCCTCGTGGACCTTGGCGAGGACCGCCCGGGCGTCGGGCCAGTCGAAGCCCACCGCCGCCGCCTTCTCGCCCTGCCGGTGGGTGCGGAGCAGGGCGGGCAGGGCGCGGGGCACGCCGTCGAGGCGGGAGCGCGTCCCGCCGTGCCGGCGCTTGCGGGCCTCCCAGGCGGCGATGCCCCCGGGGTCCTCGCCGGCCCGGGCGCCCGCCTCGCCCCCGAAGACGTGGGGGTGGCGCTCGACCATCTTGCGGACGATGCGCCCGGCGACGGCCTCGATGTCGAAGCGATCCCCGTCGGGCAGCTCCTCGCCGAGGCGGGCGAGGAACACGACCTCGAACAGCAGGTCGCCGAGCTCCTCGGCCAGGCGGGCCGGGTCGCCGGCGTCGATGGTGTCGAGCACCTCGTGGCACTCCTCGAGGAGGTAGGGCCGCATGGACGCGAAGTCCTGGGCCTGGTCCCAGGGGCAGCCGCCGGGGGAGCGGAGGCGGTCCACCACCGCCACCAGCTCGGCCATGCGGGTCAGCGTTCGGGGGGCTGGAGCGCGCATGGCGGCGGGATAACCGGGTGCGAGGGACCGGCCCCCTTGTGCCTGCCGGCGCTTCGGGGCATGGTTCCCCTGCGAGGTCCCCATGCGCGCCAGCCGATTCGCTTCGATGTCCGTTTCCTCCTCCGCCGTCCTGCTCCTCGCCGGGTGCAGCGCGGCGGAGGTCAACCTCGTCGAGCGCGTGCCCGCCGACCTGACCCTGGAGGTCGACAGCCCGACCTACGGGGCCTTCCTCGGCGACGAGCCCGCCGCGGTCACCGGGCGCGTCTACCCGCCCCAGGCGCGGCTCACGGTGGAGGACCAGGTCGTCGAGGTGGCTGGGGACGGCAGCTTCGCCGTCGAGCTTCCCGTCGACGGGGAGTACCGCAACATCGACGTGGTGGCGGCCATCGACGGCCAGGAGCGCTCGGTGCGCCTGCCGGTGTTCTCGGGCCACGATCCCCTGGAGACCTGGCCCGGCGCCGCCACCGGCCGCCTGCTTCCCGCCGGCCTCGCCGGCCTGGGCGACCAGGTCGCCTCCCTCATCGACGCCTCGGGTTGGGACGCGGGCATCGAGGCGGCGCTGCCCTCCTACTCCTCGGACTGGGTGGACATCGTGCCCATCGGCCTCGACCACGCCCCCACCGAGGTGGCCCTGTCCCCCGACGAGGAGGGGGTGCGCGCCGCGATCAGCCTGGTCGATCTCTCCCTGTCCTACGAGCTGATCATGGACTGGGCCGGCGTGGACGAGGTCTTCTCGGTGGGCTTCGCCAGCGTCTCCGTGGACGCCCTGCTCACGCCCTGGCTCGACGAGGACGGGGTGGCCTGGCTCAGCCTGTCCGACGCCAGCGTGGACATGGGCGAGGCCCAGTTCGACTTCGGCGCCCTCGACGGGCAGGTGGTCGAGTGGATCGCCGACCTGCTCAACGACTACGTGGTCGAGCCCCTCGCCGACATCGTCCTCCAGCAGGTCACGGACGCCTACGGCACCCTCGAGCTCGGCGGGCCCCTGTCCTTCGAGACCGAGTTCGCCGGCACCCCGGTCTCGGTGGAACTCGCCGACCTCGTGGGCGACCTCGACGGCGTGGGCGCCGCCGCGACGATGGGGCTCGGCGAGGCCGCCGCCGCCGAGACGGTGGGCGTGCCCATGCCCACCGAGGCCGACGACCCCACCGGCGAGGCCGACCTCGCCGTCGCGGTGCACGAGGGGCTGTTCATGGCCCTCGGCGACGAGATCGCCGACGGCTACCTCTCCCAGGACATCGCGCTCTCCGGCAGCATGGGCGAGGTCCTCGGCGCCGGCATCCGGGCCCTGCCCGGCGGCGACCAGGTGCCCGAGGACACCGAGGGCTGGTGCCTCGCCATCGACCCGGGCACCGCCCGGGTGGCGCGCCTCCACGAGGACGTCGCCGACCTCGCCGCCATCGACCTGCCCGATGCCTGGGTCACCGTCGGCGTGCAGCGCGGCGGGGCCTGCGAGGACTGGCTGGTGGCCCGGCTGGCCCTGGAGCTGCACCTCACCGTCGAGGAGGGCACGGCGATCGGCTTCGACCTCCAGGTCCCCGACGGCCTCCTCGTGGACTACGGGGCCGAGGTGGACGACCCGCAGGCGGTGGTGGACGGGCTGGCCGCCTACCTCGAGACGATGCTCGGGCTCCTCGGAGGCTCGCTGTCCATCGACCTCGGCGACCTGCTGTCCGGCTCGGGCATGGGCGGCGCCTTCGGCGAGGTCTCGCCGGCGGTGGTGGGCTCCCGGGCGATGGTGGACGAGGACGGCGAGCCCATCGAGGGCCTCTACGCGCTGTCGCTCACCCTCTGGGACGACTGATCGGACGCGCGCGCGGGCTCCGGTCGATCAGGGCTCGACGAGGAGCACCCGCCCGTCCCGGTCGAGCAGGGCGACGCGGGGCGGCCCGTCGCCCGCGGGCAGCGGGGCGAGGGACCGGGGAATCGCCCCGCCGACCGCGGCGAGCCTCGCGGTACCTTCGCCCAGGACGACGATCCCGCCGGGCACGCCGACGAAGACCCGGCCGTTCGCGAGGGCGAGGGGCACCGGGCCGTCCAGGGGGCAGGCGCGCAGGGTGATCGCCGCGAGCTCGCCGCCGCGACGCGGGTCCCAGGCGGCGATGCGAAGGCCGCCCTCGCTCGGCCAGGCGGCGGCGAGGAGGTGGGCGTCGACGCTCAGGGCGAGGCCGGCGGGCGGGTTCGGCAGCGGGTGCGCCCAGGCGGGGACGGGCCGTCCCAGGCGACCGAGCCGGAGCGTCGGCGCGCCGTCGACGCGGGCGGCGTAGGCGACGTGGCGCGCCCCCATCGCCAGGGGGCCCGTGGCGGCGGGGTCGGCGTAGACGGGGATGCCGGCCGAGAGGTCGAAGACGACGAGGCCGCCGCGAAACCGCAGGAAAGCGGGAAAGCGGTCGTCGGGCGAGGCGGCTGTCGCCAGGGCGCCGGCGGGGTCCGGCAGGGTGACGGGCGCCGCCACGCCCCGCCGGTCCTCGAAGCGCACCCCGCCCTCGACCGGGAGGAGGCGCCAGCGGCCGGTGGGGGAGCGGCCCAGGGCGTAGGCGAGGCGGGCGTCCAGGCCGAGCTCGCCGGGGCGGAGGTCGCGGTCGGACACCGCCAGGCCGCCGCGCTCGACCTGCACGGTGGCCGCGGGTCCGCGGGCGAGGCGCACCCGCCCGTCCAGGCTCAGCGTGTCCGGGTCCCAGATCTCGACCACCAGCTCGCCGGACCCGGCGTCGTGAATGGCGGCGACGCGGCCGTCGGCCGTGGCGGCGCCATTCACGACGCCGGGTCCGGCGAGCTGGTGGTCGAGATCTGGGACCCGCGGCGCGGGCGATGCCCGGCGCGACGAGCAGCGCGGCGAGGAGGGGGAGCTGGTACACGTCGG
>WGAH01000745.1 GCA_015489145.1 Deltaproteobacteria bacterium | reverse complement strand
GGCGGAGCCAGCGGATCGAGCGGGCCCAGCCGGGGGCGCCGGGGCGGGCGGCGTAGCGACCGCTGCCGATGCCCTGGAGGATGTCGGCCGGGTCGGCGGCGAGGTGCCGGGCCAGGCGGTCGGCGGCCTCGGGGTCGCCGGGGAGGAGGTGCTCGACGAGGTCGAGGATGAAGGGGATGCGGCGCTCCTCGCGCAGGTCGCGCAGGGCCTCGACCAGCTCGGCGGGGGGCTGTTCCTCGGAGAGGGCCACCGCCAGGGCCTCGACGGCGCCGCGCACGTCGCGGTGGGCCAGGGCCAGGAGCAGGGCCGGGCGCTGCTCGCGGGCGAGGTCGATCAGGGCCGGCGCGGCGTCCTCGGGGACGGGGGCGCGGCAGGCGAGCAGCAGGTCGGCGGCCTCGACATCGCCCAGCTCGGCGGCCTCGGCCAGCAGCCGGCCCCGCTCGGCGCGGCTCGCCTCGAGGATGAGCCGGAAGCGGCGCGGCCCGTGGACAGCGGCGAGGCCGTCGCGCCTTCCGCCGTCGGGACGGGGGGCCTCGCCCTGGAAGCTGAGCTGGTCGCCGTGCCAGTGAAAGCCCGGGCTCTCGGGCAGGGCGTCGCGCAGGGCGTCCCACCAGGCCTCGAAGCGCACGGGCTCGAGGCCCGCCCGCTCGACGAGGAGGCGCTGGATGTCCTTGCGGCCCTGGGGCTCGGCCAGCTCGTCGAGGAGGGCGCGCAGGGTCCCCACCGGGTCGGCCTCGGCCTCGGCGCGCAGGCCGTCGCGGTCGAGGACCGAGCGGGCGAGGAAGCCCCGGGGCACGCACAGGTGGAAACCGTCGGCCAGCTCGCCGGCCTCGACCGCCTCGGGGGCCTCGCCGTCGCCGTCCTCCCAGCGCAGCGCGGCCCGACCCGCCGCCACGTCGACGGACTCGACGACGGCGAAGCCGCGCTCGGGGTGCCGGACGACGTCGCCGGGTTCGAGCGCCTCGATGGTCGGGATCGGGATCATGGACCGGCACAGGCCATAGCACGTTGTTCCCGGCGGACGTGTGGCTTCTTCGTGACGGGGCGCGCCGGGCCGGTTCCCGGGGCCGGCTCGGGGGATAGGGCGAGGCCATGCGACCCGCCCGCGCCGCCAGCCGCGAGATCCGCGACCCGATCCACGGGGCGATTCCCGTGGATGCCGGCGAGTACGCGGTGATCGACGACCCCTTCGTGCAGCGCCTCCGGGGCATCCGGCAGCTCGGTTTCTCGCACCTGCCCTTCCCCGGCGCCACCCACACCCGCTTCGCCCACTCCCTCGGGGTGATGCACCTCGCCGGGCGGGCCTTCGACGCGGTCTTTCGGGACGACCCCTTCCCGAGCCCGGACCGGCGGCGGGCCCTGCGCTCGGCGGTGCGCCTCGCCGGCCTCTGCCACGACCTCGGCCACCCGCCCTTCTCCCACGCCGCCGAGTTCGCCATGCCCCTGCGGCGCGAGCTGCCCCTCGACGCCTACGGCCCCGCGGCCCGCTCCGCCCGGGGCGACGAGCGCGCGCTCCACGAGGACTACACCGTCGCGATCCTCACGGCCTCCACCCTCGCCGACACCATCGCCGCCCACTTCCCCTTCACCGGGCGCCACGTCGCCGCCCTGGTCTCGCCGGAGGTCGCGGTGGACGACGACTTCTTCGTGGTCGAGGGCCACGACCTTCGCGGCGTGCTCAGCCAGCTCGTCAGCTCCAACCTCGACGCCGACCGCCTCGACTACCTCGTCCGCGACGCCGGCTACACCGGCGCCCGCTACGGCGAGGTCGACACCGGCTGGCTGATCAGCCACCTCGGCCGCCACGTCGGCGAGGACGGCGAGGTCTGCCTCGCCCTCGACGGCCGGGCGCTGTACGCCTTCGACGACTTCATGGTGGCCCGCTACCACATGTTCGTGATGGTCTACTTCCACCAGAAGTCCATCGCCTACGAGGAAATGCTCAAGCGCTGCCTGGCGGGGGCGGACGACCCCTGGCGCCTGCCCGCCGACCTCGAGGCCTACCGCCGCACCGACGACGTGGAGCTGCTCGCCTGGCTGCGCCGCTCCGACGACCCCTGGGCCCGCCGCATCGTCGAGCGGCGCCCCTGGAAGGTGGCGGTGGAGCAGCACGGCGCCCTCGACGAGGTCGACCTCTCGGAGCAGCGCGCCCGCCTCGAGGACGCCGGCATCGAGGTGATCGAGGCGGCGGCGAGCAGCGCGATCCTCGATCCCCGCAAGACCGCGGCCCTGCCGATCTACGTGCAGGGGGGCCAGGGCGGCGGCGAGGGCACCCGCACCCTCGAGGAGGCCGCCAGCATCTTCCGGCGCTACTCCGACGGCCGGCGCATCGGCCGCCTCTACGTCGACCCGGCCCACCTCGACCGGGCCCGGGCGCTGCTGCGCTAGACGTTCTCGACGCCGCGAACCTCGGGGATCTCGTCGACGAGCAGGCGCTCGATGCCCATCTTCAGGGTGGTGATCGAGCTGGGGCAGGTGCCGCAGGCGCCGATGAGCTGCAGGCGCACGATGCCGTCCTCGAAGCCCATGTAGGTGACGTCGCCGCCGTCCATGGCGATGGCCGGGCGGATCTCCTCGTCGAGCAGCGCGATGATGCGCTGCTCCACCTCGCCGCGGGCGTCCGGGAGCGCGTCGAGGGCGCTGTCGAGGACCGCCACCTCGCCGGCGGCCAGGAAGGCGCGGAGGCGCTCCTTGACGGCGGGCACGATGGCGGGCCAGTCCGCCTCGCCGCGCTTGCGGACGGTGACGAAGCGCGGGGCGATGAGGACGAGCTCGATGCCCTCGACTTCGAGGAGGCGGGCGGCCAGCGGCGAGCCGCTGGTGTCGGACCCGGCCGGGTACTCGTAGGTGCCCATCGGGACGAGGGCCTCCTCGACCTTGAACATCAGGGCGTCGGGGTTGGGCGTGGGGACCACGCCGATGAGGATGTCGTCGTGGGTGGCGGCGGGGTGGGCCATCGCTGCACCTCCTGGCCGGGTCCTAACCGGGCGGCGGCCCCGGTCGACGCGGCGCGGGTGCCCGGCGGCCGCGAAGGGAGTAGGGGAAGGGCGTCTTCGCGCCGGGTCCCCCCCGTCGCCCCACCCCGCAAGGAG
>WGAH01000744.1 GCA_015489145.1 Deltaproteobacteria bacterium | reverse complement strand
GTCCCCGGCCCCGCGCACGGCTTGACGGCGCCGCCGTCTCGACATAGAAAAGCCGCGCTACGGGCGTAGCTCAGTTGGTAGAGCAGTGGATTCCAAATCCACAGGCCGTGGGTTCGAGTCCTACCGCCCGTGCCACCCTCCGGGCGCCGGTTCCGCCGGCGCCCGGTTTCTTCTTGCCGGGCCTCAGCCCACCCCGTGGCCGGCCATCCAGAAGGCGACTCCCGCCATGAGCCACAGGTAGACCGAGAACCAGGCGAAGCTGCCGGCCCGCACGACCCGGAGCAGCAGGCGCAGGGCGGCGTAGCCCACGAGGGCGGAACTCGAGAAGCCCGCCAGGAGCGGCATCCAGGCGTCGCCCCCCAGCGAGACGTGGGAGGCGCGCAGGGCGAAGGCCCCGAGGATCGCCGGGAGCGAGAGCAGAAAGGAGAAGCGGGCGGCGAACTCGCGATCCATCCCCAGCAGCAGGCCGGCGGCGATCGTGCTGCCCGAGCGCGACACGCCGGGGGTGATCGCGAGGCCCTGGGCGACGCCCACCGCCACGGCCCGCCACCCCTCGGTGCTCGCCTCGTCCCGGTCGCCCCGGGGGATGAAGCGCGTGGCGAGGAGGATGGCGCCGGTGAGCAGGAAGGCCCAGGCCACCGCCCCGGGGTTGCCGAACAGGGTCTCGAAGCGCGACTCGAAGGCCAGGCCGATCGCCGCCGTCGGCACGCTGCCGAGCCCCACCAGCCAGCCGAGGCGCACCCCCCGCCGCCGCCACCACGGCCCCTCGCCGGCCACCGCGTCGCGGGCGATGCGGCCGAGGTCGGCGCGGTAGACGACCACCACCGGCAGCAGGGTGCCGAGGTGCAGCGCCAGGTCGAAGGCCACCGGGTCGCCCACCACCGGCAGGACCGACTGGAGGACGACGAGGTGGCCCGAGCTGGAGACGGGGAGGAACTCGGTGAGCCCCTGCACCGCCCCGAGGATGCACGCGGAGAGGACGTCGTTCACCGCGCGCTGCTAACCGATGGCGCCCCCGCGAGGCCCGGAAAAAATCACTTGCCGGCGCGGTCCGGCGCCTCCCGCAGCCAGGCGACCAGGTCGTCGAGCTCGTCGTCGGAGAGGTTGGGGAAGCCCATCATCGCCGTGCCCGGCCGCCCGGCGCGAATCGCCGCCTTCACCTTGGCGTCGGTGCGCCCCTTCCACCACTCCCGGCGGGTGAAGTCGACGGGCGGCGGCCGGAGCTGGGCCGCCGCGGGCCCCTTGCCGTCGGCCCTGCGGCCGTGACAGGCCTGGCAGTTGGCGACGTAGATGCGGGAGCCGTTGGCCGGGTCCGCCGCCAGCGCGGCGGACAGCAGGACGAGGGCGAGGGTCATGGCGGCCTCCTGCCGGGATCATACCCCCGCGCGGCCCCGGGCTTCCCGCGGGTTCAGCGCGCGGCGGGCCCTTCGGCCCCGTCCGGGCGCGGCTTTCCGTCCACCGGCGGCGGCCGGGGCCCGGCGGCACCGTCCTCTCCGGGCTTCGCCCCTCCCGCCGCGCCGCCGGCACCGGGCGTGCCGTCGGGGGCGTCGCCCTCCGAGGCCCCATCCTTCGCGGGCGGCGCGTCGGCGAGGCTGTCGAGCCAGGTGAGGATGCGCTCGGTGTCGTGGCGGTCGAAGACGGCCGAGAACCCGGGCATCGCGCCGCGGCCGAAGCGGATCACCCGCGCCGCCTCCGCGCGCTCGGACTCCGGCCAGCGCCGGGCGAGGGGCGGCGCGCCGAGGCGGGCCGCCTGGGGCCCGTCCCCGGCGGCGCGCTCGCCGTGACAGGCGACGCAGTGGGCGGCGTAGAGGTTCTCGCCCCGCTCGCGGCTCGGCGGCATGCGCGTCGGCACCCCCGCCCGGGCGACGGGGAGGAGCAGGCCGACGAGGAGGACGAGGACCACCGGCAGCGCTTCTCCAAAAAGAGAAACCGGGCCCGGGACGATGCCCGGGCCCGGGAAGGGATGGCGGGGTTGACGGGACTCGAACCCGCGGCCTCCGGCGTGACAGGCCGGCGTTCTAACCGGCTGAACTACAACCCCGCGCTGGAAGGGAACTCGGACGCCCCGTCGGGATGGTGGGCGGAACAGGGCTCGAACCTGCGACCCGTAGCTTGTAAGGCTACTGCTCTCCCGACTGAGCTATCCGCCCAGGACGAGACCGGCAACCGAACGACGCCGCGATGGCGAAGCCGGGTGGCGGGAACCTCCCCCCGGGAAGCGTCAGCCTTCTATCGTGGGGCCCCGGGAGGTGTCAAGGGCATTGCTCGACAGAATCGCACCCGCCTGAACAAAATGGAGCAAAGGCGGCGTTTCACCGAGGCGATCACGCATGGACCGAGGCGCCGGCCCGCGGGAAGTCCGGGGTGCCCTCGGGCCACCGCAAGGCCAGGGCCAGCACCTCGTCCATGTGGCGGACGGTGCGGACCTCCACCTCGTCGAGGACCGCCGCCGGGATCTCGGCGAGGTCCTTGGCGTTGACCTCGGGGATGAGCACCCGGCGAATGCCCCCCCGGTGGGCCGCGAGGATCTTCTCCTTGAGGCCGCCGATGGGCAGCACGCGCCCGCGCAGGGTGATCTCGCCGGTCATCGCGATGTCGCGCCGGACGGGGATCTCGGTCAGCGCGCTCGTCAGCGCCGTCGCCATGGCGATGCCGGCGCTCGGGCCGTCGGTGCGGAGCGAGTTGCCCGGGTAGTGGATGTGGATGTCGTGCTGCTCGTGGAAGTCGGCGTCGAGCCCCAGGCTCGCCGCGCGGGAGCGGATGTAGCTGAAGCCGGCGGTGGCGGACTCCTTGAGCCAGTCGCCGAGCAGGCCGGTGAGGATGAGCTTGCCCTTGCCCGGCACGACGGCCACCTCGATGTCGAGGAGGTCGCCGCCCCAGGGGGTGACGGCCAGCCCCTTGACCAGGCCCACCTGGTCGTCCTCCTCGAGCTGGGCCTGCGTGAACCGCGGCACGCCGAGCAGCTTCTCGAGGTTGCGGCTCGTGACCCGGATGAAGGTCTCGGGCCCCTTCCACACCACCCGCTTGGCCGCCTTGCGACACACGGTGGCGATCTCCCGCTCGAGGTTGCGGACGCCGGCTTCCCGGGTGTACTCGCGCACCATGCGCTCGACCGCCTGCCGCGTGATCGCCAGGTTGTCGGGGGCGAGGCCGTTGGCCTCGAGCTGCTTGGGCACCAGGTAGCGCCGGGCGATGGCGAGCTTCTCGCGCTCGGTGTAGCCGGGAAGCCGGATGATCTCGAGGCGGTCCTGGAGGGGGGCCGGGATGCCCTGCAGGGTGTTGGCCGTGCAGATGAACATCACCCGGCTCAGGTCGTAGTCGAGGTCGAGGTAGTGGTCGTTGAAGGTGGCGTTCTGCTCCGGGTCGAGCACCTCGAGGAGCGCCGAGGCCGGGTCGCCCCGGAAGTCGGCGGACATCTTGTCGACCTCGTCGAGGAGGAAGACCGGGTTGGAGGTGCCGGCCTTTCGCAGGCTCTGGACGATCTTGCCGGGAAGGGCGCCGATGTAGGTGCGGCGGTGGCCGCGGATCTCCGCCTCGTCCCGAACCCCGCCGAGGGCCTGCCGGACGAACTCCCGGCCGGTGGCCCGGGCGATGGAGCGGCCCAGCGAGGTCTTGCCGACGCCGGGGGGGCCGACGAGACAGAGGATGGGCCCCTTCATGCGCTCGACCAGGCTGGAGACGGCGAGGTGCTCCAGCACGCGCTCCTTGACCTTGCGAAGGCCGTAGTGGTCCTCGTCGAGCACCCGCGCCGCCCGCTCGATGTCGAGGCTCTCCTCGGTGTACTCGAGCCAGGGCAGGGCCAGCACCCAGTCGACGTAGTTCCGCACCACCGTCGCCTCGGCGCTCATCGGGTTCATCATGCGGAGCTTCCGCAGCTCGCGCTCCACCCGGGCCCGGGCCTCCTCGCTGAGCTTCTTGTCGGCGACCTGGCGCTCGAGCTCGGCCAGCTCGTTGCGGAACTCGTCCTTCTCGCCCAGCTCCCGCTGGATCGCCTGCATCTGCTCGTTGAGGTAGTACTCCTTCTGGCTGCGCTCCATCTGCCGGCGCACGCGCGACTTGATCTTGCGCTCGACCTCGAGGATCTCGATCTCGCCCTGGATGAACTGGAGGATGCGCTCCAGCCGCTTCAGCGCGTCGGCGGTCTCGAGGAGCTCCTGGCGCTCCTCGATCTTGAAGGCGAGGTGGGCGACGAGGGTGTCGGCCAGCCGTCCCGGGTCCTCGGTGGAGGCCACGGTGAGCAGCATCTCGGGGGGGATGCCCTTGTTGAGCTTGACGTACTTCTCGAAGCTCGTGCGGATCGAGCGCACCAGGGCCTGCGCCTGGACCGGGTCCGGCGGGTGCCCCGCCTCCAGGAACTCGATCTCGGCGCGGTGGTGGGAACCCCGGGTGTGGAGCCGCCGGATCCTCACCCGCTCCCGGCCCTCGACGAGCACCTTGTAGTTGTCGTCGGGCAGCTTGATGAGCTGCACCACCGTGGCGAGGGTGCCCACGGTGAACAGGTCGTCGGGTCCGGGATCGGGGGTGCGGCCCGAGCGCTGGGCGACGAGCACAACCTGCTTGTCGCCGGCCTGCGCCGCCTCCACCGCCGCCCGCGACCGGGGGCGGCCGACGATGAGGGGCACCACCATGTGGGGAAAGACGACGAGGTCCCGCAAGGGGAGCAGCGGCCGCTCCGCCGCCTCACCCCGGGGATGGCGATCCTTGAACAACACGCCTCACCCCCGCCCCGGACGGGTGCCGCCGGGGGCGTTCATGCCCACTCCGCCTCGTTCTCGTAGACGAGGATCGGGTCCTTGCGCCGGGCGACGACGTCCTCGCTGATGATGCACTCCCGGATGTTGTCGCGGCTCGGCAGGTCGTACATCACGTCGAGCATCATCTCCTCGAGGATCGCGCGCAGCCCCCGGGCGCCGGTCTTGCGCTTGATCGCCTCGGCGGCGATGGCGCGCAGGGCCCCGTCGGTGAACTTGAGCTCGACGCCCTCCATCTCGAACAGGCGCTGGTACTGCTTGATCAGGGCGTTGCGGGGCTCGGTGAGGATGCGGACCAGCGCCTCCTCGTCGAGGTCCTCGAGGGTGGCGAGCACCGGCAGCCGCCCGACGAACTCCGGGATGAGGCCGAAGCGGAGCAGGTCCTCGGGCTCGGCCATCGCGAGCAGCTCGCCCTTGGTGCGCTGCACCTGGCGGGTGACCTTCTGGCCGAAGCCCAGCCCGCTGCGGTTGATGCGCTGCTCGATGATCTTGTCGAGCCCGACGAAGGCCCCGCCGCAGATGAACAGGATGTTCGTCGTGTCGATCTGCAGGAATTCCTGCTGCGGGTGCTTGCGGCCGCCCTTGGGGGGCACGTTGGCCACGGTGCCCTCGATGATCTTGAGGAGGGCCTGCTGCACGCCCTCCCCCGACACGTCGCGGGTGATGCTCGGGTTCTCGCCCTTGCGGGCGATCTTGTCGATCTCGTCGACGTAGATGATGCCCTTCATCGTGGCCTCGACGTTGTAGTCGGCGGCCTGGAAGAGGCTCAGGATGATGTTCTCGACGTCCTCGCCGACGTAGCCGGCCTCGGTGAGGCTGGTGGCGTCGACGATGGTGAAGGGCACCCCGAGGAAGCGGGCGAGGGTCTGGGCCAGCAGGGTCTTGCCGGTGCCGGTGGGGCCGACGATGAGGATGTTGGACTTCTGGAGCTCGACGTCGTCGTGGGTGTTCCGGCTGTCGATGCGCTTGAAGTGGTTGTGGACCGCGACGCTGAGCACCTTCTTGGCGGCCTCCTGGCCGATGACGTACTCGTCGAGGTGCGCCTTGATCTCCTTGGGCTTGGGCACCAGGGCTCGGGAGGCGAAGTAGTCCTCGCGCTCGTACTCCTCGGTGATGATCCCGTTGCAGAGCTCGACGCACTCGTCGCAGATGTAGACCGCGGGGCCGGCGATGAGCTTGCGGACCTCGCGCTGGGAGCGCCCGCAGAAGGAACACCGCAGGTCCCTGCCGGAATTGCCTTTCTTGTGCACGCCCGTCCTCCTCATCCACGCGGGATCGCCCCGGCGGCCTCGGGCTCAAGATAGCAGCCTGACCCCCGACGGCCACCCGCACCGCTTCGGACGGGCACCGCCCGAGGTTGACCCGCTTCCCGGGCCGACCGCGGCTCAGCCCTCGCCGTCGGCGTCGTCTTCTTCTTCCTTGCGGACGATGACCTCGTCGATGAGGCCGTAGTCCACCGCCTCCGCCGGGGTCATGTAGCGGTCGCGCTCGGTGTCCTCGCGAATGCGGTCGGCCGGCTTGCCGGTGTGGGCGGCGAGGATGTCGCTGAGGACCTCCTTCTGGCGGAGGATCTCCTTGGCGATGATCTCGATGTCGGTCGCCTGCCCCTGGGCGCCGCCCCAGGGCTGGTGGATCATGACCCGGGCGTGGGGCAGGGCCCGCCGCTTGCCCCGGGCGCCGGCCGCGAGGAGCACGGCCCCCATCGAGGCGGCCTGCCCGACGCAGATCGTCGCCACGTCGGGCTGGACGTACTGCATGGTGTCGTAGATCGCGAGGCCGGCGGTCACCGAGCCGCCCGGGCTGTTGATGTAGAGGAAGATGTCCTTTTCCGGGTCCTGGCTCTCGAGGAACAGGAGCTGGGCGATGATCGCGTTGGCCACCGCGTCGTTGACCTGGGTGCCCAGGAAGACGATCCGGTCGATGAGCAGCCGGCTGTAGATGTCGTAGGCGCGCTCCCCCCGGTGGGTCTGCTCGATGACCGTGGGGATGATGTGCGAGGCCCTGCTGCTCATGGGTTTCGTCCTCCCGGGGCCGGGCGCGGGCCCGGCGTGGTCTGAAAGTCGCTGCCCTCGGGCTATCGGCACGGCGGCCGGGGAGCCAAGGAAAAGGCTCCGCCGGCCGGCAGCGGTTCAGCGCGCGGCCTCGAGGGCCTCGATGATCTGCGCCTTGGTGCTGCGGGTGTTCACGTCGAGCCCGAGGCCCTTGGCGATCTCGAGGAGCTCGGCCTTCTTCATGCGGGGGTTCCACTCCGGCGCGGCCTCGGCGGCGGGCGCCTCCTCGGCGGCGGGCGCCTCCTCGGAGACCGACTCCTCGGCGGCCTCGGCGGCGGGCGCCTCCTCGGCGGCGGCCTCACCCGCGGCCTCGGCGGCGGGCTCATCCTCGGCGGCCGGCTCCTCGGTCGCCGTGATCTCGGCGTGGTCCACCAGCCAGTCGAGGGTCTTATCCTCGGCCACGCGCAGGCGGAGGATCTCCAGGGCGCCCTCGCGCTGCAGGTAGGCCCGGATCGCCTCGGCGGCCTGGCCGCGCAGCTCCGCGATCTCGGCGATCTTGGCGTCGAGCTCCTCGTCGGAGACATCGAGCCCCTCGGCCCGGGCCACCGCCTCGAGCACCAGGCTGCCCTTGGCCGCGAAGGTGGCGCGCCGGCGGAAGTCGGCCATCTCGGCGTCGGTGAAGCGGATCGCGTTGGCGTTCTCGCCGCCGTAGATCCGGCGCACCCGGGCCTCCTCGACCAGCGCCTCGAGCTGCTCGGCGACCATCGCCTCGGGCACCTCGGTGTCGATGGCCTCGACGAGCTTCTCGAGGATCTTGAAGCGCGCCTGCTGCCGGCCCTGCTCCCGGGCGTTCTCCTCGAGCTCGGCGCGGATCTTCGCCCGCATGTCGGCGAGGTCCTCGAAGCCGAACTCGCGGGCCAGCTCGTCGCTCGCCTCGGGGGTGCGGTAGGCCTGGATGTCGAGGACCTTGACCGTGGCCTCGAAGGTGCGCCCGCGCAGGGACTCCAGCGTGCTGGAGTTCTCGATGGTGACGGTGCCCTGGGCGGACTCGCCCTTGGCCCGGCCCATCAGCAGCGCCTCGACGCCGGGGTAGTAGCGCTCACCGAGGGTGTTGACGAGGGTGCCGGCCTCCTCGGCGACGACCTCGCCGTCGGCCTCGAGCTTGAGCTCGGTGAGGACGTAGTCGCCCGGCTGCACGCCCCGCTCCTCCTCGACGACCTCGATGCGGGCCTTCGAGGCGAGGCGCTGGCGGATCGCGGCCTCGACGTCCTCGTCGGTGACGGGCTTCTGGTAGACCTCCACCGCGACGCCCCGGTAGTCCCGGACCTCGATTTCGGGGCGGACGTCCACGCCGATGGCGAAGCGGAAGGGGGCGCCGCGGACCAGCTCGCCCTGGTCCTCGAGCTCGGGCTGGCCGACCACCGGCAGGTCGCCCTGGGCCTCGGCGTAGGCGCGGTTGATCAGGCGGCCGGAGATGTCGCCCCGCACCTGCTGTCCGTAGCGGGCCTCGAGCACCTTGCGCGGCACGCGGCCGGGGCGGAAGCCGGGCAGCCGCACCCGGCGGGCCAGGTCGCGGAAGGCGCGATCGAGCTCGCCGTCGACTTCCTCGCGGGGAAGGGTGAAGACGAGCCGGCGACGGATGGGGGAGACGTTTTCGACCTGGAGTTCGTAGCGCATCAAGGCCTCGGAGATGAGGCGGGCGGATGCGAGAAGGGGGACTCGAACCCCCACGGGTTGCCCCACCGGATCCTAAGTCCGGCGCGTCTACCAGTTCCGCCATTCTCGCTTGCTGCTGGTGCGGCCGCCCACCTTGCAGGATTGGATGGTTCGGGGAGGGAGGTCGCCGGGACTCGCCCCGGCGGGGAAACGCCGTTCCTTAGAACACGCGAGCGGCCATCCGGCAAGCGGGGCCGGACGCGCGCCGGCACGGGGCGAGAAAAAAACAGCCCCGCCGGGGCGGCGGGGCTGCGAGAGGTGGTGGGCCAACCAGGAATCGAACCTGGAACCTGCGGATTAAGAGTCCGATGCTCTGCCTAGTTGAGCTATTGGCCCACGAGAATCGGCTCGGAGAGGGTGGATGATGGGAGTTGAACCCACGCCCTCCAGGGCCACAACCTGGCGCTCTAACCAACTGAGCTACATCCACCAGAAAGAGCAGCGAGCGGCCCGCGCTCGCGACGGCCCCCGTCTATCGGGTCGGCGCCGAGGTGGCAAGGGCTCCGGCGGGCGAGAATCGCTCCGGCCGCGGCAGGGCCTCCGATCCGGGAATGGAGAAGCCGGCGATCGCCTGGATCCGCGCCAGCTCGACCCACGGGCGCGGGTCCCCCTCGGCGAGGGCGGCGGCGAGGAGGCTCTCCGTGTCCAGCGGGGCGCCTCCCGGGAGCAGCGCCGCGAGCACCGCCTCCCCCACCGGGTCCTCGCGCAGGGGCCGGGCGAGGGGGTGCGGCCCGAGGGGCGGGGCCGGGTCGTCGTCGAGGAAGGGCAGCC
>WGAH01000743.1 GCA_015489145.1 Deltaproteobacteria bacterium | reverse complement strand
TCGCAAGAGTCCGGGGGATGCGACCACCCCGGCGGTCGCATCCCCCGGACTCTTGCGAAGGTGCCCGCCGGAGGCCGGCGCTCCTTCCCTCGCGCGGGAATGCCGGCCGGAGGCCGGCGCTTCCATGCGGCTATCGCCGCTTCCCTCGCGCGGCGATGCCCGCCCGAGGCCGGCCGCCCCAGCGCCCCACCGGAGGTGTAGACGCGGCATCCTGCCGCGTCGGCGACGCGGTCGAGCGGAAACCGACGCCTTGCGAAATCCCGCGTTTCCGTCGTCTGCAAGCCGCGGAACACGCGCCTTGCCCATGCCCGCCCGGGGCCGGCGCTCCTCCCCCCGCTGCCTCAATCCCGACCGCCGGCCGCCGCGCCTCGGCCGGCGCGCCTCGGGAGCGGCAGGCCGTCGTCCACCGGCAGCCCGAAGCGCAGGCGGGCCTTGCGGAGGTCGACGTCGCCGGGCATCGCGGCCCAGGCGCGGTCGAGGGCCGCCACCGCCTCGTCGCGGGCCCCCTCCCGGTCGAGCACCTCGGCGGCGGCCACGACGACGGCCGGGTCGTCGGGGGCGGCGCGCAGGGCGGCGAGGGCCGGGTCGTAGCCGCCGGCCACGCCGTAGTCGGAGTAGACCCGCAGCAGCCCCACCAGCGCCCGGGGATTGCCCGGCTCGATGGCCAGCGCCCGCTCGAAGGCGCGCAGGGCCTCGCCGGGCTCGCCGGCCCGGTACAGGGCCTCGCCCAGCTCGCAGGCCGGCGACCAGGATCGCGGGTGCATCGCCGCCCGGGACCGGGCCCGGACCAGCTCCGGCGGGTCGCCGGCGGCGAAGGCCCCGCGCAGGCGGTCCACCAGCGGGGCGTAGTGCCGGGCCCGGGCCGCCGGCACCGTGGCGACCAGCCGGTACTCCACCACCCCGCGCACGAAGACCGTGGCGTCCACGACGTGCTCGACGCCGGCCTCGTCGGCCCGCAGCACGATGTGCCGGCCGGCGAGGCCCGAGGCGCGCAGCTCCTCCCGCCGGAGCACCACCGGGCGCGCGGTGCCCCGGCCGTAGCGCCGCACCAGCGCCTCCGCCGCCTCGTCGAGGTCCACCGGCCGGTGGTACACCACGTCGACCGCGACGAAGGAGGCGTCGTCCACCACCGAGCACCAGCCGCTGTCGCCGGTGGTGGACCAGCACTCGCTCCAGTAGGCCGGCCGGGCGAAGACCCAGCCCTCGTCGGCCTCCTGGGAGAGCGGCACCAGGGCGGGCCCGCGGAGGGCGATGAAGACGGCGGCCCCCGCCGCCGCGACGGCGCTGAGCGCCCGCACCCGGCGGTTGCTCCGGCGGCGCCCCGGCAGCACCTCGGGGTCGAGGAAGGTCGCGAGCAGGGAACCGGCGACCAGGCCGCCGAGGTGGCTCCAGTTGTCGACGTTCTCGGCGGTGATGCCCGTCAGGAGGCTGATCACCGGGTAGGGCAGCAGGCCCCAGCCGTAGTAGCGCCGCGCCCGGGGCGGAATGGCGTCCCAGTGCTTCCAGCCCACCACCACCGCCGCCGCCAGCAGCCCGAAGTCGCCGCCGCTGGCCCCGAGGCTGGCCTGGCCGGGGGTGACGAACAGGCTGAGCAGGCCGCCGGCGAACACGCTCGCCAGGTAGAGCCAGGCGAGGTTCAGGCGCCCGAGCGCCCGCTCGAGGTGGTAGCCGGCGTAGGCGAGGAAGGTGAGGTTGAACAGCAGGTGGGTGAAGCCGAGGTGCAGGAAGCCGTAGGTGAGCAGCCGCCACACCTCGCCGCGCTCGAGCACCGCCGCCGGCCAGTTCGTCAGGTGGCGCTCCAGCCAGCGGGAGGCGCCGGGCTGCCAGCTCCACAGGTAGACGCGGATCTGCACGCCCACCAGCGCCGCCGTGACCAGGGGCACCCCGCGCCGCAGCAGGCGTCGGCGGAACTCGAGGCGGCGCGGGTCGGCGAGCTCCTGGAACATCTCGAGGTCGCCGGCGGGAACGAAGGCGTCGCCGGTGAGCAGCTCGAAGCGCACCGGGGTGGCGGCGGTGATCTCGCCGTCGCGGACGCGCTCCTCGAACTCCTCGACGCTGAGGCGCTGGACGTGGGCGCGGCGGCGGACCTCGATGATCACCCGCGCCTCCGCCCGGCCGCCGGGGGCCGCCGCCCGCCGGGGGCCCTCGCCCCCGACCGACCGAACCCCGTCCCTTCGGCGCGCCGCCTCATGCGCCGACTGTATCCCCTCCCCCGGTTACGGACCGAGCCATGGACGGACGCTCCCTCCCCCACCTGCGAACCGCCGTGCCCGGCCCGGCCTCCGTCGCCTGGATCGACCGCCTCGCCCGGCACGAGTGCCCCGCGATCACCGCCCGCCGCGCCCGGCGCGCCGAGCGCATCGCCGGCCCCGGGGCCAAGGCCGACCCCATCGTCTGGGCCGAGGCGGTGGGCGCCAACGTGCGCGACGTGGACGGCAACGTCTTCGTCGACCTCACCGCCGGCTTCGGCGTCGCGGCGGCGGGTCACCGCAACCCGCGCGTCGTCGCCGCCCTCCGCGAGCAGTCGGGCCGCCTCCTGCACGCGATGGGCGACGCCTTCCCCGACCCGACCCGCATTCGCCTCCTCGAGCGCCTCGCCGAGCTGACCGGCCTCGAGCGCGCCATCCTCGGCAGCTCCGGCTCCGACGCGGTGGAGGCGGCGATCAAGACCGCCCGCATGGCGACGGGGCGCGACGCCATCCTCGCGTTTTCCGGCGGCTACCACGGCCTGAGCTTCGGCGCCCTCGCCGCGAGCGCCTACCGCCACGAGGCCTTTCGCGAGCCCTTCCGCGGGCAGCTCGGCCCCCACGTCCGCCACGCCCCCTT
>WGAH01000742.1 GCA_015489145.1 Deltaproteobacteria bacterium | reverse complement strand
TCGCCGCCGCGGTCGAGGGTGGCGGCGGCGGCTCGGGCTGCGACGACCTCACCGTCAGCGGTCCCGCCTCGATCACGGTGAGCTACACCGGCGGCGACGGCATCGTCATGCTCGCGGGCACCGACGGCAGCGGCCCCTACGACTGGGACTGGTTCACGCCGAAGGCCACCGCCGACGGCGCCGAGGGCGACTACGCCATCGCCACCTGCGCCGACTGGGGCGAGGTGAACCTGGTCGGCGCCTGGGACTCCAACGACAACGGCCTCATCGACCCGGCCGACCACTGGGGGGCCTACGCCAGCGAGCCGGGCGTGGACGGCAACCCCGTCGCGGTGGGCACCGCCGATCTCGAGGGCTACGCCGTCGAGATCCCGCTGAGCGGCAGCGAGGACGCGGGCACCCCCGGCATCTCCGTCGTGCCCTTCGTCCAGATCACCGGCACCGTCTCGGTCAAGGACGGCACCTTCGACGACCTCCCCTCGGGCACGACGGTCTACGTGGCGGCGCTCTACTACCGGCCCTCGGCCGACCTCGCCGTCTCCACCCTGACCGACCGCAGCTACGACCTCGAGAGCTGGGACTGGACCGAGCTCACCGGGAAGGCCAGCGTCGACTTCTCCCTCGGCGTGCCCGCGGACACGGTGGTCTACCTCTGGGCCTACGCCGACGAGGACGGCGACGGGACGGTCAACGAGTCCGGCGAGGCGGTGGCCTCGGGCGGCACCGCCGACGACGGCTCCCTCGACTCGGGCACCACCCCCTCCGACCACAGCCTCCCCCTCGACCACGCCGACGAGTGACCTGCGCGCCGTCAGCAATTCGGTACGGCGAAGGTGACGTCCCGGTGACGGCGGTGGCTCGCTGAAGCGAGCTCCGCTACGGCGTGGCCGAACCGACGGAGGTCCGGTCATGGCCCGCGCTCCCTCGACCCTGTTCCTGCTCGCCCTTGCGGCCTGCGGCAAGGACGAACTTCCCGCCGATCCCGACACCATCCGTCTGGACTGGGCGGTGGGCGACACCTTCCACATCGCCACCTCGTACCGCGTGGCCGACGTCGCCGCCGAGGAGGCGCCCGTCGACCTCGAGACGGGCGAGCCGGCCGCGGGCGTGATCTTCGGCGAGATGTGGTCCCCCGAGGTCGTCTGGACCTACCAGGTCGTCGAGTCGGGGTACGTCCCCGACGACCGCGACGAGCTGTACCCCTACGCGGTGACGGCCACCGGCGACCTCGCCTCCCTCGCCGTGATCCGGGTCACCGCCGACCCGGCGCTCAACGATGACCCGGCCCTTCTCGACGCCGACCCGGTGACCTACCTCGTCTTTCGCGAGGACCGGGACCGCCTCGCGGGGGTGATCAGCTTCGTCAACCTCGGCGGCGAGCGGGTCGAGCTGGCCTGGTCGAGCCGCCAGCTCGGCCGTTCCTGGTCGGTGCTCTCCCAGTCCTCCCTGTCGATGGTGCCCACCTACCTCGCGCCCTTCAGCGCCACCTGGTCCGACGGCGAGCGCAAGCTCGAGGACGGCAGCCTGGTGACGAGCGTGTCCACCGGGCGCGGCGCGACGGACGTCTACTACGACGACGAGCTGGACGGCGGCCTGGTGGTCAGCCGCTACGAGCCCGGCGCCCCCTGGCCCACCTGGACGGTCGCGCAGAACGTCGTCGCCCGCCTGATGGACGAGGGCGAGGTGGCCGATCTCGCCGCGCGCTCCACGCCGATGATGCCCGTGCCGCCCGAGGACCTCGACTACCGCGAGGCCCTCGCGAGCGCCGTCGACATCGACGCCGCGATGAGCCTCGACGAGGCCGTGCTCGCCGATGGGGGCTTCTCGGCCTTCACCCCGCCGGAGCACACCCCCTGGGCCGGTTCCTGGTGGCCCCTCAAGAAAGGCGACCTGGTCTTCGGCTATGACGGCCGCGCGACCGTCTCCGACGAGATCAAGGACCGGGTCGACGAGATCAAGACCGACATGGATCGCCTTTCCGCCGAGATCCGCGACATGGAGGCCGGTGACGAAAAGGACGCGAAGGTCGCCGAGTGGCGCGAGCGGCAGGCCGACCTCATCGACCTCCTCGTCGAGTTCTACGGCGGGCTCCTCGCCGACCTCGACGGCGGGCGGGCCCGCATCGAGGACGGGCGGCTCGTCCACGACGACGGCTGGTCCTACGATCTCGACGAGCTCTCGCCGATGGACAAGTTCGCCCTCGCCGAGTACCTCGAGGGCCGCACCTCCCCCAACCCCTTCTACTTGCCGGCCTGGGAGATCCTCAACTCCTACAACCCCGGCGGCGAGAGCTGGTGGGGGCACTGCAACGGCTGGTCGGCCGCGGCGATCCTGACGAACGAGCCGCGCGCCACCGAGACGGTGCGGGCCGGCGACGAGGAACTCGCCTTCACCACGGCCGACCTCAAGGGCCTGTTCACCGAGGCCCACTACTCGAGCTACAGCCACTTCTACGGTGAGCGCTACAACGGCGAGGACGACGACATCACCGACCTCTCCCCCGCCGCCTTCCAGCGCCTCCTCGGCTTCTACGTCCGCGAGCTGGGCGTGCCCCTCGTCTTCGACACCACCGCCGACGAGGCGGTGTGGAACTACCCCGCCTACGGGGTGGACCTCGCGATCGAGGAGACCACCCCGGCCGAGCTGGCGGAGCTTGTCAACATCAACACGGCCTCCCTCGACGAGCTCGAGGCGCTTCCCGGAATCGGCGAGACGCTGGCGGCCCGGATCATCGAGTACCGGGAGACCTACGGCCCCTTCCAGTCCACCGAGGAGCTGATGGAGGTCGAGGGCATCGGCGAGGGCCGCTACGGCGACATCGCGGATCTCGTCACCGTCGACCCGATCCAGCGCACCTTCGACGTGGTGGCCGAGGTCCGCTTCGTCACCGACGCCGTCGACGAGGATTGGGTGGACTACGCCAGCGGCCCGGAGGACTTCAGCGAGACGTGGAGCTACACCCTGGTCACCGACGAGACCGGCACCGTCATCGACGGGACATGGGACCGGGAGGACGATCACCCCGACTTCGCCTGGGTGCCCTACGGCAACCAGATGACGCCCTCCTCGACGGGCTCGGAGAATCCCTACCTCGACTGGGGCCACCTCCTCGACTTCGTCGGGTCGGACTTCGAGCGCCACTGAGAGCGGCGGGCGCGCGCGCCGGCGGGTAGGTTGGGCCCCGTGATCAGCTTGTGGCCAGCGGCCCTCCTCGCGGGGTGCATCGGCGGGAGGGACGACGCCGCCACCCCGGTTGAGGACGCGCTGCTCGACCACCTCGTCGGCATCCTCGTGACCCCCGACCCGGTGGTGCTTCCGCTCGGGAGCGAGGCGCAGCTCCAGGCCACCGGGCTCCTCGACGACCGGGAAAGCGTGGACCTCACCGCCTCGGTGGGCTGGCGGGTCGCCGACGGTTCGGTGGCGCGGGTCAGCGAGAGCCTCGACCAGGAGGGGCTCGCCGTCGGCCTCGCGGTGGGTACCACCACCGTCTTCGCCGAGTACGCCGGCATCCGCTCGCCCGAGATCACCCTGACGGTGACGGATGCCGAGATCATGCGCCTCAGCGTCGAGCCGGACGAGGTGGTCGTCGCGGAGGGGGACGTGGTGCAGATGATGGCGCTGGCGACCTTCTCGAACGGCGATGCGGGGGACGTGTCGGGACAGGTGCGCTGGATCACCGGCGACGGCGGTGTCGCGCAGCTCGACGGGGACGGCACGCTGTCGGCGGTGGGGGCCGGCGCCACCGAGGTCCACGTGGAGTGGGAGGGCCTCGCCAGCGACCCGGTGCCGGTCACGGTCACAGAGGCGGACGAGGAGGCGGCGCCCGACCTCCTCGTCCGCCTCTGTGACCGTGACCGGCACCGGGTCGCTGGCGAGGCCCTCCCACTCCACGTGGACCTCGGTGGCGCCGGCCCCCACCGCCGACAGCGTG
>WGAH01000741.1 GCA_015489145.1 Deltaproteobacteria bacterium | reverse complement strand
GCTGGGACGACGCCAGCCGCACCTTCTTCATCGCCGTCGACCGGCCCGAGGCCGTCGACGCGCGGGCGACCGGCGAGGCGCCCCCCACCTGGATCGCCGCCCCCGAACCCCGCCGGCGCATCGCGATCCTGGAGGCCAGGCGGCGGCTGCACCGCGCCGCCTTCCGCCGCCTCGTGCTCGCCGCCTACGAGGAGCGCTGCGCCGTCTGCGACCTGCACCGCGCCGAGCTCCTCGACGCGGCCCGCATCCTCCCCGAGCGGGAGCGCCGGGGCCACCTCGACGTGCCCGAGGGGATCGCCCTCTGCGCGCTGCACCACCGGGCCTTCGACCGGCACCTCATCGGCATCCGCCCCGAGGGGGTGGTCGAGGTGGCGCGCCGGGCCCGGACCGGCGTCGACGACCCCGTGTTCCGCCGGGCCATCCTCGAGCTCCAGGACAGGCCCATCCGCGTCCCGCGCGACCCGGCGCTGCGCCCGCGCGGGGACCACCTCGCGACGCGCTTCGCGGCCTTCCGCGCCGCGGGGTAACCGCGCCGCGAGCCTCCACGAAAGGCGATTGGGCCCCAAGTGTTCAACCGGCTCCACCGCCGGCGATCCCGGTGGATGCTCGCCGACCCGCCCGGGCCGGTGCTCCTCGCCTTCTCCACGAAGCCGGCCGGAGCCCCGCGCTCCTCCGGTCGCTCCCCCAGGCAGGCCGGCCCGCGGGTGGCGGTGTGGGCGCGAAAGGCGGCCAGAATCGCGGGTCCCGCGCGCGGGAGGAGGGAGAACGCCGGTCGCCCGACGCGGGTCGGCCGTCGATGTCCGCGGAGCGCGGCGTTTCGCCCGAGGACTCTCCGAAAACCAGGGTTCCACCGCTCCCGCCGCGCCTCCCCTCGGCGCTCGGGTCCGAGTCGAGACGCGAAAGCGGCCATCCAAGGGGGTCCCGCGCGGCGAGGCGGTCACCAGACGCACTCCCGCGCGCGAGACGACCCGGCATGGCCGGGCGCGGCAAGGACGAGGCGGGGAGACGCCGCTTCCACGGGATGCCGGCCGGAGGCCGGCGCTCCTCGAGAGATGGCTCGATCAGCGGCTGGAATAGGCCGTCAGCTCGGTGGAGTCGGTCTTGACCGTGCCCACTCCCGGCGCGATCCAGGTGGTCGTGGTGGTGGCGCCGGTGCCGGCGTCGGCGGTGATGTCGATGCGGTAGGCGTCCCAGGTGCCGGCGGGCACGGTGACGCTCTCCTCGGCCACGACCTCGTAGTCGGTGGTGGTCGCGAGGTCGATGGTCTGCCCCGTGCTCGTCTCGACGGTGCCGGTGGCCTCGGTGGTCCAGGTGTCGCCCACCGCCACGCTGTTCGGCACGAGCAGCACGGGCTCGTCGTAGGTCACGGTGGACCAGCCCTCGGTGGTGCCGGAGGTGGTGGTGACGGTGTAGCTCGTGTCCTGGTCGAGGATCCAGAAGCCGTCGGCGTCGCAGCGGTAGTTGCCCGTGGACTCCGAGCTGTAGTCGTAGCCGCTGCCGCTGCCCTCGTAGGTGCTCACCAGCACCACGTCACCGGTGGCGGCATCGAGGGCGGTGACCTCGGTGTGGATGGTGCCGCTGGTGTTGCCGTCGTCGAAGCTGTAGGTCCAGGCGGTGCCCACGCCGTCGATGCCGGTCAGGTCGCCGCAGGTGGCGCCGCCCGCCCCGCCGTCGCCGCCGGCATCCCCGCCGCCGTCGCCGCCGGCATCGCCCGAGGCGCCCGTGTCGTCGCCGCCCTTGTCGCCGCAGCCGAGGCCCAGCAGGGCCGCCAGGAAGAACCAGCGCATTTTCGCCTCCTTCTCGTTCGCGTCGGAACCGCCGGGAGCGTAGCCCCTTCCCCCCCCGGGCGCGACCCCCGACCGACGGTCGGGCGGCCGCGCTCCCGACGGCCTCAGCGCTCCGCCGGCTCGACGTAGCCCAGGGCCTCCAGGCCGGCGCGCACCGAGGGCGCGAGGCCCTCCGCGCCGATGAGGCGGTCGTCGGGCTCGGCCTGGAGCGGCGCGGCGTAGGCCTCCAGGCGCTGCCGGAGGGCCGCCGCCACCTCGGGCCGCGCGGCGGCGAGGTCGCGGCGCTCCTCCGGGTCGGAAGCGAGGTCGTAGAGCGCGCTCTCGCGCAGCCCCCCGTCCGATGCGGCGGTGGCGACGAGCTTCCAGCGCCCCCGCACCACGGCGCGGTGGTCGGGCAGGCCGGCGCGCCGCCCCTGGTCGTGCCCCTCGGTGAACAGCGGGCGCTCGGCGGGAAGGGGGCCGAGGAGGTCGAGGCCGTCGAGGTCGGCGGCGTCCAGGCCCAGGAAGGCGAGGGCCGTGGGCGCCGGGTCGACGAGGCTCACCGGCCGTGCATCCCGGCCGGGGGCGAGGCCCGGAGCGCGCACGGCGAAGACGACGCGGCTCACGCCCTCGTAGACGCCGGCGTGGCCGTAGGTGCCGGCGCGCTCGTACAGGTCGTCACCGTGGTCCGACACGAGCACGACGAGGGCCTCGTCGAGGCCGCCCGCCGCCTCCAGCCCGCGAAACAGGGCCACCAGCGCGCGGTCCACCGGCTCCAGGGAGGCCCGGGCCAGGGCGTGGAACTGCGCCCGCACCGCCGGGTCGGCGGCCGACAGCTCGCCGGCCTCGACGGCGGCCGACAGGCGGCTGCCCGACCAGTCGGCGTAGGGGCCGCGGGCCCAGCGCGCCCGGGCGGCGGCCGGCGGGTCGTGGGGGACGTGCATCTCGATGAAGTGGACGAACAGGAAGGCCGAGCGGGTCGGGTCGCGGTGGCCCCACCAGTCCAGCGCCCGCTGCACCGTCGCGTGGGGCGCGCCGGGCAGCCGCCCGAGGGCGTAGGCGGCGATGGCGCCGGTGCTGCCGAGCTCGAGGCCCAGGCGCGGCCCCAGCAGCCCCAGCCGGTCGAGCACCACCCCGTTGGCGTGGGTGGAGAACCCGCGCTCCAGGCCGTAGGGCGGGCCGAGCCAGGCGTTGTCGACGAAGGCGGCGGTCTGCAGGCCGGCGCGACGCAGGCGCTCGGCGAGGGTGGGCACCTCGGGGCGAACCGGGCTGCCGAGCACCGAGCCGCCGGCCCCGTGGCGCACCCGGGCGCCGTGGCGAGCCGGCCAGAGCCCGGTGAGCAGGGAGGCGTGCGAGGGCAGCGAGTGGCTCCAGGTCGTGCGCGCCTCCTCGAAGCGGCGCATCGTGCCGAGGAGGGCGCGCAGCTCCGGCGAGGCGCCCGCCTCGACGTAGGCCCGCCAGTCGTCGGCGCGCACCGAGTCCACCGACACGAAGACGACGTTCTTCACCGGGTCCGCGACGCGCCCGGCCGGGCGCCGCGGCGCCCCGACCACCGCCGCGACGCCGAGGGCGAGCCAGCCGAGGACCGCGGCGCCGCCGACGCGCGCCCGCAGCCGCGCCGCCGGCCGGGCGAGGGCGGCCACGGCGAGGAGCCCGAGCAGGCCGAGGCCCCCGGTGAGGGCGAGGCCCGGGGCCGACAGCACCGGCGCGTCGAGGAGCCGCTGCGCACCCCGCACGCCGACGGCGAGCAGGGGCGCCACGCCGGCGGCGGCCCAGGCGAGGCCGCCGGGAGGCGCGCGCCGGAGGAGCAGGCGCCCGAGGACGACGCAAAACCCCGCGAAGACGAGGCCCGCCCCCGCCTGCACCAGCCCGGCGAAGGCGGCTCCGCGCGGGGCCAGCGCCGGCGGCTCGAAGGCCGGGCTCCCCCGGAGAACCACCTCCGCCGCCCCGAGGAACAGCCCGATGCCCGCCGCGCCGCCCACGGTCGGGAGCCAGCCGGTGCGCGCCTTCACGCGACCTCCCCGGAGCGCCCGAGCACCGCCGCGTACAGCCGCAGGTAGGTCGCCGCCATCACCGCGGCGTCGTGCCGGTCGCCGGCCCGCCGCGCCGCCTCGGCCAGCCGGCGCCGCCCCGCCGCGTCGCCGAGCACCCGCCGCAGCGCCGCCGCCAGCGCCGCCTCGTCGCCCTCGGGCACCAGAACCCCCGGCGGGTCCTCGCCGGCCAGGATCTCCGGCACGCTGCCCACCGCCGTCGCCACCGCCGGCAGGCCCGCCGCCAGCGCCTCCAGCAGCACCAGCGGGTGCCCCTCGTAGCGGCTCGCCAGCACGAAGACGTCGGCGGCGGCCATCAGGCGCGGCACGTCCCCGCGCAGCCCGAGCACGCGCACCCCCGGGGCCTCCCGCGCCGCCGCCTCCACCGCGCCCCGGAGCGGCCCGTCGCCGGCCAGCCAGAGCTCGCCCGCGCCCCCCGCCCGCGTCCAGGCCCGCACCAGGCCCACCGGGTTCTTCTGCTCGTCGAGGCGGCCGACGAACAGCGCCACCGGCGCGTCGGGCGGCGTGCCCAGGGCGCCCCGCGTCGCCGCGCGCCAGCCGGGCTCGGGGCGGAAGCGCGCCGCGTCGATGCCGTTGGGGATCACCCAGGCCGGCCGCCGCCCGTAGACCCGCTCGGCGCTGTCGGCGACGGCCTCGCCGATGGCGACCGGCACCGCGCCCAGGCGAAAGCCGAGGCCCTGCACCCGGCGGTCGGCGGGGGGCGCCTCCCGCTCGGCGAGGTTGTGCAGGGTGTGGACCAGGCGGAAGCGGGCCGCCGGCCGGGCCGCGAGGGCGTACTTGAAGGCGTAGAGGTGGGTGTGGACCACCTCGGGACGCAGCCGCCGCACCAGCCGTCCGAGGCGCCAGGCGGCCCGCGGGTCGAAGCCGGGGCCCTTGCCGAGAAAGTGCAGGGGAACGGCGTCGCGGCGAAGCGCCTCCTCCCAGGGCCCGCCCTCCGGCGCGTAGAGCACCGCCAGCTCGGCGGCGTGGCCGGCGCGGCGCTGCTCCCGGGCGAGCAACCCCGCCACCCGCTCGGCACCGCCCACCTGGAGGGTGGGCACGACCTGGAGGATCCTCATGGCGGGGTTCCTATCCGGCCGCGGCCCCGCCGGGATCCGCCGGGGCGGCAGGCCCGGCGCCTCCCGGATAGCTCCCGGGCATCGCCCGGAGCCGCCCATGAGCCTCCTCGACGAGCTCGACCGCCTCAACGCCCTCCGCGAGGGCCTCCCCCGCCTCGTCGAGCGCGAGCGCAAGCGCGCCGCCCAGCTCCGCCACGCCTGGCGCGGCGACCGGCGCATCGTCTTCGTCTTCGGCTGCCAGCGCTCGGGCACCAAGCTCGTGCTCTGGCTCCTCGACCGCTCGCCGGACGTGCGCGTCTACCACGAGAACCACGCCGTCGCCTTTCGCGACTTCCAGCTTCGCTCCGACGAGGTCGCGCGCGCCCTGCACGCCCTCAACCCGGCGCCGGTCACCGTGTTCAAGCCGATTTGCGACAGCCAGCGCGCCGCGCGCATCCTCGAGGCCTTCCCCGAGGCCCGCGCGCTGTGGCCCTGGCGGAACGCCGCCGACGTGGCGAACTCCGCCGTCGAGAAGTGGGGCGGCCACCAGCGCGACATCATCGACGAGATCGCCGCCATCGCCCGGGGCGAGGCCGAGCCGGGGCGGCTGGGCTGGCGCACCGCCGACCTGCCCCCGGCGATCACCGAGGCGGTGGCGCGCGTCCACGCCCCCGATCTCAGCGAGCACGAAGGGGCGCTGCTGTTCTGGTGGGTGCGGAATTCCCTGCTCTTCACGCAGGACCTCCACCGCCACCCGCGCGTGCGGCCCCTTCGCTACGAGGCGATCGCCCGGAACCCCGAGGCGACGATGGCCCCGGTCTTTCACTGGGTCGGCAGCCGCTTCGACTGTCTC